>DATIYD010000023.1:0-12080 GCA_035517975.1 Thermoleophilia bacterium
GCCGCCGGCGCCGCGCACGATCGTGCCGTGCACGACGGCGCCGCCGACCGTGACGTTGCGACCGTCGTCGGCGGGCGAGAGCGCGGAGACCTGGCGGTAGTAGGCGCCGCGCGAGACGACCACGTAGACCATGGCCACGGCAAAGACGGCGACCAGGACGACGGTGGCGACGATCAGGCGCCGTTGGGCCTTCTTGCTCACGCGATCGCTCCCTCCCCGAGCACCGCAGCGGCGACAGCTCGCCCTTAACAGCGGCAGGACCGTCTTAATGTAGACGCTCGCGGCGCGGGCGTCACTCGTTCCTCGGCCCGCGCGACCCGATGCGGCGTCGCCACGACACCGTGATCTCGCTCGTGCCGGCCGCCCGCAAACGGCGAACGTCCGCAGGAGTCGGGCGGCCGCCGGCGTAGTTACTTCAGACGGACGGGCGCTCGCCTGCGTGCCCGGAGCCGGCGGCCGCCCGCAGGCCAGCGAGGGAGGCGAGACCCATGCAGAGCGAGATCCACGCCGACGTGATCGGCTCACGAGGGCTCGAGAAGCCCGAGACGCTGGCTCCGACCCTCGAGCACGCCGTCGCCGAGCTGAACGCGCTCTTCGCGCCGGCGCTCGCGATGCCCTTCGCCGTCGTCGAGACCGACGCCGTGCGGGGCGCTCTCGCCGACGCCGTGCAGGCGCCCCTCTGCGTGAGCGTGCTGCGTGAGCTCGTGGCTCCTCTGCAGGTGCGCGTCGGCGTCGCGGCAGACGGCGCCGCCGAAGAGGCGTTCGTGGCGGCCTGGCACGCCGACCGCCTCGTGCTGTACCGCGGTGTCGATGTCGCCGGAGACCTGCTGCTCAACGCCTACTGCGCCATGGTGGAGCCTCTGGTGCGCGCCCGCACCGCCGCCGAATGGGACGCGATACGCACGGCGCGCCGCCACCCCACGCCGGTCGCCGCGGCCGCGGAGCTCGGGATCGGCGTCGACGAGCTGGAGAGACGCCTGCGGTCGGGTCACTGGCGCGAGGTCGAAGACGCCGACGCCACGGTGGCCGCCTATCTCGCCCTCGTCCTCGGGGCGAAGAGCTAGGCGGTCGTCCCCTCGTCGGGCCGGGCGCAGTCGCCGCCCAGGTCGGCCAGCTTCTCGAGCGCGTGCGGCAGGGCCTTGCGGATCACGGCGAACTGCTCCCTGCAGGCGACCGGGCTGCCGGGGAAGTTGATGATCAGGGTGGCGCCGCGCAGGCCGCTCACCGCTCGGGAGAGCATGGCGTGCGGCGTCACCGCCAGCGAGGCTGCGCGCATGGCCTCGGCAAAGCCCGGCGCCTCGCGGTCGAAGACCACCTTGGTCGCCTCGGGGGCCACGTCGCGCGACGTGAAGCCGGTGCCGCCGGTCGTCAGGATCAGGTTGGCCGGCGTGCGGTCGGCGTAGTGGATGAGCTTCTCGGTCAGCAGATGCTCCTCGTCGGGCAGCAACAGGCGCTCGACGTACTCGGCGCCGAGCTCCCTGAGCAGGTCCTCGAGCACCGCGCCGCTCTCGTCGGTGCGCCGGCCGGCGTAGCCGGAGTCGGACAGCGTGATGACGACGGCGCGGATGGCTGCCTCGCTCACCGCTCCTCCCGCAGGTCGGAGCCTGAGGACACCACGGCGACCGGGTCGCCCGCCCGCAGAGGACCGCCCCGCAGCACGCGGGCGAAGACGCCCTCGCGCGGCATGACGCAGTCGCCGGCGGCGCGGTAGATCGCGCAATGATCGTGACAGACCTTGCCGATCTGGGTGAGCTCGACCAGACAGCCGCCGAGCCGCAGCCTCGTGCCGATCGGCAGCTCGGCGACGGTGAGGCCCTCGGTCGTGACGTTCTCGGCGAAGTCGCCGGGACCCACGTCGAGGCCCTTGGCGCGCATCGTCTCGATGCTCTCGCGCGCGAGCAGGCTGACCTGGCGGTGCCAGGGCCCACCGTGGCCGTCGCCCTCGACGCCGTGGTCGACCACCAGACGGATCTCGGGACGCGGCTGCTTGCGCACGCCCTTGGTGGCGGCGACGTTGACCGACACGACGGTGCCCGCGGCCGGCCGGCTCGCGGCGGCCCGGGGCGTCACGGCGTGTCCCCCTCGCGCCGCCAGTGACCGCTCGCGCCGCCCGCCTTCTCGAGCAGGCGGACGCCGGTGATCTCCATGCCGCGGTCGATCGCCTTGCACATGTCGTAGACCGTCAGGGCCGCCACCGAGGCGGCGACCAGGGCCTCCATCTCCACGCCGGTGCGTCCGGTGAGGCGCGCCTCGCTGGTCAGACGCAGGCCGGGCAGCGCATCGTCGAGCTCGATCTCGACGCCGACGAACGACAGCGAGAGCGGGTGGCAGAGCGGGATCAGCTCGTGCGTGCGCTTGGCCGCCATGACCGCCGCGAGGCGGGCGGTGGCAAGAACGTCGCCCTTGGGCACCGCGCCGTCGCGGATGGCCGCCAGGGTGGCCGGCGCCATGACGACGCGCGCCTCGGCCCGCGCCGTGCGCGCGGTCTCGGGCTTGTCGCCGACGTCGACCATGCGGGCCCGCCCGCGGTCGTCCAGGTGAGAGAGTCCGGTCACGGCGGCGTCATCCTCCGATCTGCGACATGGCGCGACAGGCATCGGGCGCCTCGACCGTGCGGTCGAAGCTCTTGCCGGCGACGGCGGCGGCGATAGCGCGGGCGAGCTCGCCGGGCCGCTCGATGAGCGGCCGCACGTCGAGCTCGCTCTCGGCTGACGAGAACAGGCAGGTCTTGAGGCGGCCGTCGGCCGTGAGGCGAAGGCGGTTGCAGGTGTCGCAGAAGTGGTCGGAGACGCCGGCGATGAAACCGATGGTGCCGCGCGCTCCAGGCACACGGTAG
Organism: Thermoleophilia bacterium; assembly: GCA_035517975.1. GTDB lineage: Bacteria > Actinomycetota > Thermoleophilia > UBA2241 > UBA2241 > Bog-752. Next base: position 2,837 of record DATIYD010000023.1, read on the forward strand.
TACTGTGCCGGGCCGCCCCCAAAGGGGCCGGCGACCGGCTCGACACCGTGATCGCGGCGGAGCCGCTCGAGGATCAGGCCTGCCGAGACGAGCGTGCCGCCGCCGGCCGCGACGTGCCGGTCGAGCGGCATGTACTCGATGAAGCGTACGTGCACGTCACGCCGGCGGGTGAGGGCGACGAAACCCTCGAGCTCGTCCTCGACGCCGGCGAGCAGCACGGCATTGACCTTGAGCGGATCGAAGCCGGCCGCGAAGGCGGCATCGAGACCGGCGAGCGCATCGGCGAGGCGCCCGCCACGAGTGAGCTCGGCGTAGCGGCGGGCGTCGAGGCTGTCGATGCTCACGTTCACGCGCCGCAGGCCGGCGGCACGCAGATCGGCCGCGTAGCGCGGCAGCAGGGTGCCGTTGGTCGTGAGCGAGACGTCGGTGAGGCCGTCGAGGGCGGCCAGACGTGCGATAAAGCCGACGAGGCCCCTGCGCACGAGCGGCTCGCCGCCGGTCACACGGACCTTGCTGATGCCGGCCGCGACGGCCGTCGCGGCAAAGGCCAGCAGCTCCTCGTAGGAGAGGATCTCGTCGTGGCGGCGCGGCGGCACGCCCTGCGGCGGCATGCAGTACACGCAGCGCAGGTTGCACCTGTCGGTGACCGAGAGACGCAGGTAATCGACGCGCGGTGGGATGCCGGTGCTCACGCCGACCAGTGTAGCGCGGCCGGCGCGACCCGTCACACGCGCAGGCCGACGCGGCGCCCGCGGTCTAGTGGCTCACATGCCCTCGCGCCGGCAGGCGCCGAGCGGCGAGCCCGGGCTGCCCCAGTCCATCTCGCGGATCATCACCATCTTGAGCTCGGTCATCTCGGCGATCGCGAACTTGACGCCCTCGCGCCCCATGCCCGAGCTCTTGATGCCGCCGTACGGCATGTGATCGACGCGGAAGGTCGGCACCTCGTTGACCATGACGCCGCCCACCTCGAGGTGGCGGGCCGCGTAGAGCGCCTTGTTCAGGTCGCGCGTGAAGATGCCGGCCTGCAGGCCGTAGTCGCTGTCGTTGGAGATCTCGATGGCCTCGCAGATGTCGCGCGCCTTGAGCACGGCGAGCACAGGCCCGAAGACCTCGCTCGCGCAGACCTTCATGTCGCGTGTGACGTCGGTCAGCACGGTCGGGCGCAGGTCGCCGGCGGCGTCGAGGCCGCCCACCGCGACCGTCGCTCCCTGCTCGACGGCCTCGGCGACCCAGGCCTTGACGCGCTCGGTCTCCTTCTCGTCGATCAGCGCCGCGACGTCGGTCGTCTCGTCGAGCGGATCACCAACCTTGAGCGCCGCGACCGACGCCACGAGAGCCGCCAGGAACTCGTCGTAGACCTTCTCGTGGACGACGACGCGCTGCACCGAGATGCAGACCTGCCCCGAGTTGGTGAAGCCACCGGCGACGATACGCTGCAGGGCGAGGTCGAGGTCGGCGTCCTCGTCGACGATCGTCGCCGAGTTGTTGCCGAGCTCGAGGGTCACCATCTTCATGCCGGCGTCGCTTGCGATGCGGCGGCCGACCGGCGGCGATCCGGTGAAGGTCACCATGTTCACCCGGTCGTCGGTGACGAGCGCCGTGCCCAGGGTGGAGCCCGGACCCACGACGACCTGGAGCACGCCGTCGGGCAGCCCCGCCTCGCCGAGCAGCTCGGCCAGGCGCAGCGCCGTGAGCGGGGTCGAGGAGGCCGGTTTGAGCACGACGACGTTCGCCGCGGCCAGCGCCGGCGCGACCTTGTGGGCGACCAGGTTGAGCGGGAAGTTGAAGGGCGAGATGGCGACGATCACGCCGCGCGGCTCGCGGATGGTCCAGCCGAAGCGGTTCTCGCCGCCCTGGTCGGCGTCCATCTCGATGATCTCGCCGGCGGTGCGCTTGGCCTCTTCGCTCGCCCAGCGAAAGGTCGAGGCCCCGCGCCTCGCCTCGACCCGCGCGTCCTTGAGCGGCTTGCCGCCCTCGAGGGCGATCAGGCGGGCGATCTCGTCGGCGTGGTCCTCGAGCAGATGCGAGGTGCGCTCGAGGATCTGCGAGCGCCGCCAGGCCGGCGTCCAGCGCCACTCGGCGAGGGCCGCTACGGCCTTGTCGAGGACGCCGCCGACCTCGTCGAGCCGCGTCGTGTTGATGGTGGCGACTTCGCCACCGTCCCACGGACTGCGTACGGTCAGCGGATCGCCGGTCCCCACGGGACCGGCGATCCGCAACCCCTTTGCCACACGTGCGGTGACGTCTACTACCACAGCCACTCCCTCCCTAGGCCGTCAATCGACTTCGTCGTTGCCGCTCAGGCTGGCGTGACTTCGTCGCGCGCCTAGCGGCAGTTCCGGCAGTATCCGACCCACTCGTCGGACTGGTGCTCCTCGTTGAACGGCCGGCGCTCGCTCAGCGACACGACCTTACCCGCCGCGACGTCTTCCTTCCCGTGCTGGTAGATGCCGAGCGGCTTGTCGGTCAGGTCGATGTTGATCTGCTTGACCTCCTGGTACTCGTCGAGGCCGAACGTGCCGAGCTCGCGGCCCACGCCGCTCTGCTTGTAGCCGCCCCACGGCGCCTCGCTGTAGGTCGGGTGGTAGGTGTTGATCCAGGTGATGCCGGCGCGCAGCGCCTTGATGACCCGCATGGCGCGCGTGACGTCCTTGGTCCAGACGCCGGCCGCCAGGCCGTAGATCGTGTCGTTGGCGATACGGATGGCGTCGGCCTCGGTGTCGAACGGGATGACGACGAGAACGGGACCGAAGATCTCCTCCTGGGCCACCCGCATCGAGTTGTCGACGTCGACGAAGATGGTGGGCTCGTAGAAGTAGCCGCTGCCCTCGAGACGGTGGCCGCCCGTGGCCAGGACGGCGCCCTCGTCGCGGCCGATCCTTACGTAGCGCTCGGTCGTGTCGAGCTGCTGCTGCGAGACGAGGGGGCCCATCTCGCTCGACTCGTCGGTGGGCGCGCCGACTTTGATCGCCATCGCGCGGGAGACGAGCTCACCCACGAAGCGGTCGTAGATCGAGCGCTGCACGAGCAGACGGGAGCCGGCCGAGCAGACCTCGCCGCTGCCGGCGAAGATGCCCACCAGCGCGCCGTCGATGGCTGCCTCGAAGTCGGCGTCCTCGAAGACCACGTTGGGGCTCTTGCCGCCGAGCTCGAGGCCGACCTTCTTCACGTTCTCGGCGCCGGCCCGCATGATGCTCTTGCCGACCTCGACGCTCCCGGTGAAGGCCACCATGTCGATGTCGGGCGACGAGGCGAGGTAGTCGCCGACCTGCCCGCCCGGGCCGGTCAGCACCTGGAAGACGCCCTCGGGCAGCCCGACCTCGGTGAAGATGCGGGCGAGCTCGAGTGAGGTGAGCGGCGAGACCGACGCCGGCTTCAGGATCATGACGTTGCCGGCGGCGAGGCTCGGCGCCACCTTCCAGGCGGCCATCAGGATCGGGAAGTTCCACGGCGTGATGCCCGCGGTGACGCCGATCGGCTCACGCACGACCATGCTCATGCTCTCGCCAGGTACCTCGAGGGTCTGGCCGTGCTGCTCGACGGCGAGGCCGGCATAGTAGTCGAACGTGTGGGCCGCGTCGTTCACGTCGACGAGCGAGTCGCCGAGCAGCTTGCCCATCTGACGCGTCTCGAGCAGCGCGAGCTCGTCGGCGTGCTCGCGGATGCGGTCGGCGACCGCGTGGAGCAGCTCGGCGCGCTCCGTGGCGAGCGTGCGCGGCCAGGGGCCTTCGTCGAAGGCCTGGCGGGCCGCGGCTACGGCGCGCTTCGCGTCGGCGAGGCCGCCCTTCGGCACCACGGCGAACGGCCGCTCCGTCGAGGGGTCGAGGACCTCGTAGGTCTCGCCGCTCTCCGCTCCGGTCCACTGACCGGCGATGTACATCTGATACGACTTGAGTCCCTGCTGGACGGTTGACACCACAGTCCTCCTGACAGACGCGCGGATCGGCGCCGCGCAGGCTATGTCCCTTCTGACCTCGGGGCCGCTCCGCACGACTGGCGAGGGCCTCTCGGAGGCTGCGTGAAAGGTACCCGTGCCGCCGATGCCGATAACATCACGCCGATGGTGCAAAGGGGGAGGTGCAGAGGTGTTCTGGAGGGGGTGACGACGCGCCGGAACGAGCGAGGAGGAGGGGCGGGCTGGAAGCGGCGACGCGCCTAGAAGCAGCCGAGCTGGCAGTGCACGATCTTGATCCCGAGCTCGTTGCACGCCCTGCCGACCTCGGCGATCGGCACCTCGAGATCGCGCGCCACCCGGAACGCCTCGGCGCAGGCGAGACGCTTGTCGTCGCCGGCCTGAGCCTTCAGGACCGAGACGAGACGGGGGATGTTGCCGGCGACCATGGACCGATTGTACCAGACCCATGGGGGCGCGCGACATTGTGGCCGGTCCGGTCCGCGCGAAGCCGGCACGCTCGCCCGGCGCGCCCTCTGTGAGGCGGCGGCTCCCGGCGACTCTCATCCTCGGCGGCGAGACGGCCGATACGCTTCCCGAGGCGGTATGCGGCTGCCCGGGAAAGGACGGCGACCCTGACCGACACCGACGTCATCCAGTCGCGCGAGAGCGCCGACGACCGCGAGGAGCGGCGCGCCAGGAACTCGATCATGAACCGCATCCAGGCCGACGTGATCGACCGGATCGACGCCACGATCGACGAGCTGCTCGCGCAGCCGCTCACCGAGGAGCCGCGGGAGTACCTCGACGCGCTGCGCGTGCTGCTCAAGTCACAGGTGACCGCCTACCTCTCGTACGTGACGAGCCGCCGCGACGACCTGTCCTCGACGACCTCGACCATGTACGCTGACGAGTTCAGCCCCGACGGCCCGATGCCGACCACCCTGCGCGGGCTGATCGAGCGCGGGACGATGACGAGCGCGCAGGCCGCCCGACTGGCGAGCTACGTGCTCGAGCGGCGCACCGTGCTGATCTTCGGCGACCGCTCCACCGGCAAGTCGACGCTCCTGAACGCCCTGGTCGACATGGTGCCGCTCGACGAGCGCATGGTCTCGATCGAGCACGGCGATCAGCTGCCCGCCCTCGAGGATCGCTCGTTCTGCACGCGCCTCACGGTCGACGACGGGGTCGACGTGGCGAGCGTGTTCGCCAGGTCCGCCAGGATGCAGCCCAGCCGCATCATCGTCGGCGAGATCCATGCCGACGAGATGCTCCACTTCCTGAACGAGTTGCGCAGCCGCCCGGAGACCGGCGGCTTCTGCACCGTGCGCGCCGACTCGGTCCACATGGCGGTCGCCAAGCTGCTGCGGCAGATGGAGCTCCACGTCGCCCCGCTCGAGGCCCGCCAGTTGATCGGTGACACGCACCCGGTCCTTGCCCACATGCGCAGCGACGAGCACGGCGAGCCCCGCCTCGGCGCGATCTGGGACATCGAGGGCCTCGACGTCGACGGCGAGATCCTGCTGCACGAAGAGCCGGCCGCGGCGAGCCTCGAGGGCTGAGGCCGCTTTCTACCGCTGCCCGCGGCGTGCTGCCGCGGCGGTCGCTCACAGCCTTTCGCGGCAGACGCTCGCGGCCTTTCGCGGCCAGACGCTGGCGGTCTTTCGCGGCAGACGCTCGCGGCCCTCCGCGACGCGTGGCGACACCGCGATGGCCGGTATAGACTCGCGCCATCAAGGGCAGGGACGACAGGTCATACGCAACAGCGCCTGAGGCGCGGGCGAAAGCCCCCGTCGCGCTCTCGACCGTTCGCCCCCGGCTCCTCCCCGCCGCGACCGCGGCCGCCGTCTGTCTCGCCGCCGCACTCCTGCTCTGCGCCGCCGTCTGGGGCGCGGCGCCGGCGCGGGCTTCGGTCACGGCGCCGAACGCGCCGAGCAACGTGCGCTCCGGCCTTACGTTCCTGCTCAGCGGAGCCCAGCCGCCCCTGCCGCCCTATTCGAGTGCCGGCACGCTGGTGTTCCAGCACTACGAGCGGGGCGCCTGGCGGCCCGGCGGCACCATGGCGGCCTTCAGCGACGCGCTGCCCTTCATCGTCCGGCCCAGCCTCGGCGCCGACATGGGGCTCGTGTCCGCGACCGCGATCGACGGCCCCGCGCTCAACCGGCTCACCGTGTCGAGCACCGTGCCCGACAGCGGCGTCGGCTCGGCCGATGCCTCCGCCGGCGCGTCGGTGCTGGTCACGTCGGGCGACGTGTTCGCCCAGTCGTCGCGCGCCGATGGGACGAGCATCGACTTCTCGGGGTCCGTGGTGCAGCAGCCGTTCACCTCCGGGGGCCTGCTCATGTCGGCGCTCTCCCCGCCGCTCGAGCTGAAGACGGCGGCCGGCTCGCTGCTCCGGGTCTTCACCGCCTCGCATTACGCCGAGACCGTGGCCGCCGGCAACGTCTACGTGAGCCGCGACGGCGGCGCTCCGGCGCTCCTCCTGCACGATCCGGGCAAGGCGGTGGCGGTCTCCGCGCTCGTGCGCATCCCCGAGGGGCTGCTCGTGACCTACATGGTGCGCGACTCCGCCAACCAGTCGGAGGTGCACGCCGCGCGTTGGGATGCCGAGCTGCGCACGCAGACCGACGATCAGACCGTCGTGTCGATGCCGGGCTACGACGTCCAGGCCTACTCGACGATCCGCTGCGACGACGGCCTGCTGGTCATGCCCTTCGTGTACGCCGCGACCACCCGGCTCGATTCGGGCCCATGGACACTCGACGTCGCGGTCTCCGACGACGACGGCTCGTCATGGGTCACGCTCGACCAGCCGCGCACGATCAGTGACGACGCTCCCATCGAAGCCGGCATCATGGAACCGAACGCGGTCCAGGTCGCGCCCGACGAGGCCGCCATCCTGTTCCGCTGCGCCGCCGGCTACATCGGACGCGTCGACCTCGACCTCGACGCGCGCACCCTCGGCACGCCCTACCTGACGGATCTCGAATCCCCCCTGGCGGGGCTCTCGGCACTGCGCCTCGCCTCGGGCGCGATCGCGGTGGCCTGGGTCGGATGCAAGCCCAGCGCGCAGGCGCCGCGCTCCCCGCGCAAGGTCATCGTGGTCGGCGTGAGCGACGACGGGCTGCGGTCGTTCTCGAGCCTCCAGATCGTGACCACGAGCCAGGCGCTCGACGACAGCATGGTCACCAGCGTGCCGTACGTCCATCAGCCGCGGCTCGCCGAGATCGACGGTCGCCTCGATTGCGCGATCGACCGCGTCGCGAGCAAGACCAGCTTCACGCCCTACCTGTATGCCCAGGCCTCGGCCGCGTTCGACGACGACGTGCTCGCGAGCGACGGCGTGTGGCACGACGTGAGCATGGCGCCGGGAGCGCAGCGGCTCGACGTGCTGGCGGCCTTCGGTCCCGCCACCTTCGAAGCCGACGGCATGATCGACCTGCAGCGGACCTGGAGCGCGCCCACCGTCCTGCCGACCGGCGGCCGGTGGCGCGTCCGCCTCGCCGCCGCCGCCGGCACGTCGGCCTGGACGCCCTTTGTCGCCGACCAGGCGAGCTTCAGCGCGATCCGCGTGAGCAGGGGCGTCGTCACGTTCGCGCGGCGGGCGCGCCTGACGGCCCGTCTCCTCACGGCGGACGGCCGGCCGCTGGGTTCGGCGCCGGTCGAGGTGCTGCGGGACGGCCGCCCGGTGGCCGCCGCCGTGACGTCGGCCGACGGCTCCGTCGCGGCCGGCGTGACCTCGATCGCGACGGCGCACTGGAGCCTGCACTACGGCGGCACCGACAGCATCGCGGGCGTCGACTCACGGGCGTTGCGCACGCTCCCACGCCGTCTCCTCACCCTGGTCGTGCCGGCGTCAGGCACGCGCGACGCGACCGTGCGTCTGTCGAAGGGCACGACCTACGAGGCGGTCGCCCGGGGCCGTCTGAGCGTAGCGCTCCTGCAGAAGAAGCCCGCCTCGGCGGGGGGGCGCGGCGCTCGCGTCCGCCTGACGCACCGGACCTCCGTGTTCACGGCTCCGCTGAGCGGCCTCTACAAGATCCACGTCGCCATGCCGGTTGGCGGCACGTTCATCCTCTGGTAGACCGCCGTTCGGGCCCATCGAGCGCGCGCGTCGCGGTCGGTCGCCGCGCCTGAACGGATTGGTGAGCGCCACCGCGTGAGAGTGTCACCCCGGGCGGCGACGCGGCGCCCTTCCCCGCTTCCGTCCGACGCCGCACTATTGTTGAGACGGACGCCGCGCACTGGTATCATGCCGGGGTTGCGCCGCCGACGGGGCGGCGTTTTTCACCCCTGCTCCGGAAGCAAGGCCGGGGCCGCTACAGACCACAGGAGGTGAGTTCCACGAACAAGTATGAGTTGATGCTCATGCTCAACCCCGGCATCGAAGACGGTCGGCAGTCCGAGATCCTCGATCGCCTGTCCGCGACCGTCCAGAAGGGCGAGGGCAAGATCGCGTCGGTCGACGATTGGGGCAAGCGCAAGCTGGCCTACGAGATCGGCGGCCAGACCGAAGGCCTCTACAGCGTCGTCACCTTTACGGCGGCGCCCGAGACCCTCGCCGAAGTCGAGCGCGTGCTCCACATCACCGACGACGTCATGCGCTTCCAGACGGTACGGCTCAAGGACTAGGCGCTGCACGTAGTCAAGCACGCCTGAGCGGCGACGACGAAGTCGTTCGACGGCCTGGGCGCGCAACGACGTCGCGCCGACCTGATCGGCGACGACGAAGTCGCTCGACGGACCAGGTGCGAGAGCGAAGTCGCACCGGCCCGAGCGGCGACGACGAAGTCGCTCGAGGGCCGGCGCCACCCGCAAAGGAGCTTCAGACATGGCCGGATCCATCAATCGCGTCGTGCTCGTCGGCAATCTCACCCGCGACCCCGAGACCCGCCAGGCCGGCGCCACCACGGTGTGCAGCCTGCGCGTCGCGGTCAACGACCGCGTCAAGAACAAGGACTCGGGCGCCTGGGAAGACTACGCCAACTACTTCACGGTCTCGGTCTTCGGCAACAACGGCGAGCGCTGCGCCCAGTACCTGAGCAAGGGGCGCCAGGTCGCCATCGAAGGCCGCCTGCGCTGGCGTCAGTGGGAATCCGGCGACGGCCAGAAGCGCGAGGCCGTCGAGATCGTCGCCGACAACGTGCAGTTCATCGGGCCGCGCGACGGTGGCACTCCGCGCGAGCCCGCCGAGTTCACCAGCACACCCGACGTCGCCGAAGCCGACTTCGCCGGCGACGACGACATCCCGTTCTAGCGCGCCGGCCGGCCGGGGAGGCCCAGCTCGCAGTTGAGCATCCCCGGCCAGCCGGGATCGCCCGAAGCACACACAGAAAGGCACGCATGCCA
>DATIYD010000024.1:0-2948 GCA_035517975.1 Thermoleophilia bacterium
TGGTCGCCTTGCAGGCGTTGTTCCAGCCCTCGGAGGGCGCCGCCAAGGAGCCGGCCGCCGGCTACGCAAGGAGGCGGTCATGAGCGCCGACGTAAAGATCCTCGACGGCAACACGTTCGTCGTCTCCGACGACTCGGGCGATATCGAGGCGTCGATGACCGACCCGACCGGCCTCTTCTCGTACGACACGCGGTTCCTGTCGAAGTGGACGCTCACGATCGACGGCCAGAAGCTCAACCCGTTGTCGGTCGACGACCTGCAGTACTTCGAGACCCGGTTCTTCCTCGTGCCCGGCACCGGCACGGTCTACGTCGACGCCAAGCTCTCGGTCATCCGCCAGCGGGCGGTCGGCGGCGGCTTCCACGAGGAGCTGACCCTCCTGAACCACGACGACAAGCCGGTCGATCTCGCGGTGCGCATCGAAGCCGACAGCGACTTCGCCGACCTGTTCGAGGTTAAGGACGCCCTCAAGAAACAGGGCGAGTACTACCGGCACGTCGACGACGGTCGCCTGGTGATCGGCTACCGCCGTGAGACCTACGAGCGCGAGACCTGGATCTCGGCGACGGCACCGTGCACCCTCGACGAAGCCGGCCTGAGCTTCGCCGTCCACATCGAACCGCACGGCGAGTGGACGACCGACCTCCACGTCGTCACGGCGAAGATGGGCGCCGGACTCAGCGCCGAGAAACCCAAGTACGGTCGCGGCTCCAAGAAGGCGCAGCCCAACATGGAGAAGAGCCTCGAGAAGTGGCTTGCCGACGCACCGCGCCTGGAGTGCGACTGGGACCCGCTCAAGCGGACCTACCAGCGCAGCCTGGTCGACCTCGCCGCGCTGCGCTTCTCGCCGCCGGTGCTCGCCGGTCACAGCCTGCCGGCGGCCGGTCTGCCCTGGTTCATGACGATGTTCGGCCGCGACAGCATCTTCACGAGCCTCCAGGCGCTGCCGTTCAGCTCAGAGCTCGCCGCGAGCACCCTCATGGCGCTGGGCATCTGGCAGGGCATGCGCAGCGACGACTTCCGCGACGAGGATCCGGGCCGCATCCTGCACGAGATGCGCTACGGGGAGCTGACGGCCTTCGAGGAACGACCGCACTCGCCCTACTACGGCTGTGCCGACGCCACCATGCTCTACGTCGTGCTCTTGGACGAGTACGAGCGCTGGACCGGCGACACGCGCCTCGTGCGCGCGCTCGAGTCACACGCCCGGGCGGCCCTGAACTGGATCGACGAGTACGCCGACCTGCAGGGCAACGGCTACGTCGCTTACAAACGGCGCAACGAGAAGACCGGCCTCGAGAACCAGTGCTGGAAAGATTCCTGGGACTCGATCTCCTACCACGACGGCCGGCTGCCCGGCTTCCCGCGGGCCACCTGTGAGTTGCAGGGCTACGCCTACGACGCGAAGATGCGGGGCGCCCGGCTCGCGCGCTCCGTGTGGAAGGATCCGGCCTACGCCGAGCAGCTCGAGCGCGAGGCCGCCGAGCTGAAGCGCCGCTTCAACCGCGACTTCTGGGTCGCAGACGGCGAGTACTTCGCCCTGGCCCTGGACGCCGACGGCGCCCAGGTCGACGCCATGTCGTCGAACATGGGCCATCTGCTGTGGAGCGGCATCGTCGAGAAGTCGAAGGCCAAGGCGATCGTTCGTCATCTCATGAGCCCGCGCATGTATTCGGGCTGGGGCGTGCGTACGCTGGCCGAGGGCGAGGGGCGTTTCAACCCGATCGGCTACCACGTCGGCACCATCTGGCCGTTCGACAACGCCTTCATCGCCTGGGGTCTGCGCAACTACGGCTTCAAGGAGGAGGCCGCCCGCATCGCGGCGGGCATCCTCGACGCCGCGGAGTTCTTCGACGGACGGCTACCCGAGGCGTTCGGCGGGTACGTGCGTGAGCAGACCCGCTATCCGGTGCAGTACCCGACGGCCTGCAGCCCCCAGGCCTGGTCGACGGGAGCCCCCCTGCTCATCCTGCGCACCATGCTCGGCCTCGAGCCGATCCAGGACCACCTGATCGTCGATCCGGTGCTGCCGCAGGGCATCGGCGCCCTTGCGGTGCTCGACATCCCCGGCCGCTGGGGTCATGTCGACGCCTTCGGCAGGGGCACCGTCGACGTGGACCGCGTCGGCCGGCCGGCGACCCAGCTCGGCGTGGTGCCCCGGCCGGCCGCCAAGCCTGCGACGCACACATCGGGCCGCCGCGCCCAGGGCGGCCGGCGGTAGGTCGACGGGGCGGCGGGCGGGGCGGCGCAGCCGCCCGGCCCGCCGCACCGAGCGTCGGCGGGGCGAGCGCCTGGTCTCGAAGGCCGCGCTACCGGCGGGCCAGTCGCCCCCGGTCGCGATAGCTCGACGAGTAGGAGCCGAGATCGAGCAGCAGGCCGAAGACGACGAACGCCCAGCCGATGCCCGACACGTGGGTGGCCGGCGCCCAGGCGAGCACGTAGAAGAGCGTCGTGAAGGGCAGGAAGACGATGCCGATGAGCGGCGCGATGAAGCCGCCGCTGAAGGCGCGATCGACGAGGTTCGTGAAGATCCAGAGGAACAGCAGGACGAGGCGCGGCGCGAACAGGCCGAGGCAGCCGAAGAAGCACATGTGTCGCACCCCCATCGATCGAGTGACCGGCGGCTTCGTCGCAACGACGTGGCCGGATGGCCGCCCGCCGGTCGGGAGCCGCGCGACGGCCAGGCGACACGGTACCACACGGATCTCGCGGCGCGGCCGTTCGCTGGGGCGCTCGCCGCACGGGTCTCGCGACGCGGCCGTGCGCCGGGGCGCGCGCACGAGCTTCGCCTGAGTGGCCGCGGACCGGCGGCACGTGATGACGGCGACGCCCCGAGCTCGCCCACACTTGTACTAGACTGACCGGCGACCGAACAGCGACCAGGAGGGGAGGTCAGGTGTCGCCCGACTCGCCCGACTCGCCCGACGCACGCCGCGGCGGCGCCGGCG
>DATIYD010000025.1:0-4063 GCA_035517975.1 Thermoleophilia bacterium
CCGACGACGACGCTGCCGCCCAGCGACGAGTTGGCGCCGGCGTAAAGCACCGGGGGTGTGGGCGCGGCTGCGCCCGCGCTTGCCAGCGCGGCCCACAGGACGAGGCCGGCGACCATGGCCGCAGCCGTCGCGATGCAGGCCAGCGTCAGAGACTTACGGGACAGGCGAACGGTGCCGCGCATGGTACCCCCCTCGATCGGTGCCACATCACGCCATGCTCACGGTGGCTGTCGCGGCCCCCCCGCGCTGCCACTCTGCCGTGCGAAAAACATCGCCAGGTTATTACTAAATACGTGTCCCTGGCTTAGTATCCTCACCCTTGTACTGCCCGGACTTACGTCTGTCAACAGACGCGATTCCGAATGTACCGGGCAGCCAGGAGCGCGGCATCACCCGAATAGGGTGAGAAGGAGACGACCGACGCGCGGGATCGAGTGCGGAGCAGAGGGTCCTGCGATACGAATCGTTGTCAGAATCGGCAACGCCTCACTCGGGCAAGGCCGGGTCGCGGTAGTCGCGCAGGGCGCCGGCCGCGCGCGGCCCTTGCCGAAACGCTTTGGTCAGCCGCCCGCCGGCCGGCAGATCAGGCTGTCCGCGTACCGCCGTTGCGCCAGGTCGCGATGCTTCTCGGCGATCGTGTCGGCAAGGCGCTCGAGCGCCGCGTAGTCGGCCTCGCGCGGCAGGCCCTTGACCATCACCGGCTCGAGGAACTCGACCTTGAGGCGGCCGAGCAGCTCCTGGATCGTCTCGACCGTCTTGCCGGCCCAGCCGTACGAGCCGATCACCGTCGCGAACTTGGCCCGCGGCCGCAGCGCGTTGGCCAGAAAGGCCGCGTTGGCCGCCAGCGGGTGCGGACCGGTGAGCACGGTCGGTGTGCCGAGCACGATCGTGCCGGCGTGCACCAGCGAGGTCGCGAGGTCGCCGGCGTCGAGCGTCGTCAGATCGAAGCGCTCGACCGTGACGCCGCGGTCGGTGAGCGCCATGGTCAGATGGTCGACCATGAGCCGCGTGCTGTCGTGCATCGAGACGAACGGCAGGCAGACGATGTTCTGAGGCTCCCCGCCGGCCCAGTCACGGTAGGCGTCGATGATGAACTGCGGGTCGTCGTAGACGGGGCCGTGGCTCGGCGCGATGAACTCGATCGGGTACTGCGTCACCTTGTCGATGTTCTTCAGCACCTGCGGACCGAAGGGCATCATGATCTCGGCGTAGTAGCGCTTGGCGCCGTCGAAGACCTCGTGGCGGTCGGCGAACAGGTCGCTCGTGGCGAGGTGTGAGCCGAAGAAGTCGCAGCTGAACAGGACATTGTCCTCGTCCAGCCAGGTGCACATGGTCTCGGGCCAGTGCACCCAGGGCGTGAAGACGAACGTCAGCGTCTTGTCGCCGAGCGACAGGGTGTCGCCGTCGGCCACGATCCTGAAGCGTCCGTCGTCGATGTGCAGGTGGTCGAGCAGCATCGCCCTGGCCTTTTCGTTGCAGACGATGGTGAGCTCGGGATAGCGCTCGAGCAGCAGGGGTGTGCAGCCTGAGTGGTCCTGCTCGACGTGGTGGATCACGAGGTAGTCGGGAGCCGGCAGCTCGTCGAGCTGGCCGGCGAGCGTGGCCCATTTGGCCGGATCGACGGTGTCGATCAGCGCGCTGGCCTCGGAGCCGCGCACGAAGTAGGCGTTGTAGCTCGTGCCGTCGGGCAGGGGGATGAGGGCGTCGAACAGGCGCCGGTCCCAGTCGACGTGGCCGATCAGGGAGACGTTGTCACGGATCATGCGTGCTTTCATGGGATCAGACCCCCGTGGTGGTGCTCCAGAGCGCTCTGGCCGCGATTATAGCGGCGGTCAATCGGCGGCCGCGCCAGCACTGGTCGTCGCGGCGCGAATCCCGTATGGTCGCGGGGTATTCCGGGAGGGGGACATGAGCGACCAGATCTGGCGGACCGACTCCGCGTACGACTACCCGCTGACCATCAAGAACCTGTTCGCGACCCCTATCGCGAACAACCCCGAGCAGGAGATCACCTACCGGGGGCAGTTCCGCATGACCTACGCGACGTTCCACGAGCGCGTGCGGCGACTGGCGGCGGCCCTCATCGGGCTCGGCGTGAAGCAGGGCGACACCGTCGGCGTGCTCGACTGGGACAGCCACCGCTACCTCGAGTGCTTCTACGCCATCCCTATGATCGGCGCCGTGCTGCATACCGTGAACGTGCGACTCTCGCCGGAGCAGCTCGTCTACACGATCGACCACGCCGAAGACGACGTCCTGCTGATCAACACCGAGTTCCTGCCCCTGATCGAGAACGTCAAGGGCCGCATCGACACCGTCAAGCAGATCGTCCTGCTGACCGACGACGGCACGCCCGACACGCCCCTGTCGTTCGCCGGCGACTACGAGTCGCTGCTCGCCGCGGCCGAGCCCCTGGCCGAGTTCCCCGAGCTCGACGAGACCACCCGGGCGACCACCTTCTACTCGACCGGCACGACCGGCCTGCCCAAGGGCGTCAGCTTCAGCCACCGCCAGATCGTGCTGCACGTGCTGAGCTCGACGGCCACGATCTGCTCGGCCCGGGCCTGCCACCTCTCCCGCGAAGACGTCTATATGCCGCTCACGCCCATGTTCCACGTGCACGCCTGGGGCATCCCCTACATCGCCACCATGCTCGGCCTCAAGCAGGTCTACCCCGGCAAGTACCTGCCCGACGTGCTGCTCAGGCTGCTGACCACCGAGGGGGTCACCTACTCGCACTGCGTGCCTTCGATCCTCCACATGCTGGTCGCCAACCCGGCCGCGGCGGCGGTCGACCTGTCGGGCTGGAAGGTGATCATCGGTGGCTCGGCGCTGCCCAAGTCGATCGCCCTGGCGGCGCTCAGGCGCGGCATCGACGTGGTCGTGGGCTACGGCCTCTCGGAGACCTGCCCCGTGCTGACCATCGCCGACCTGACGGCCGCCCAGTGCGCGCTGCCACCCGAGGAGCAGGCGCCGCTGCGCACGCGCACGGGCACGCCCATCGCGCTCGTCGACCTGCGGATCGTCGACGAGCAGGGCGCCGAGGTGGCTCAGGACGACCGAGGGACTGGCGAGATCGTGGTACGCGCGCCCTGGCTCACGCAGAGCTACCACAAGGACCATGCCAACTCCGAGAAGCTCTGGGAAGGCGGCTGGCTGCACACCCAGGACATCGCCGCCTGGGACGACCACCACTCCGTGCGCATCACCGACCGCGCCAAGGACATCATCAAGGTCGGTGGCGAGTGGCTTTCGTCACTCGAGCTCGAGGACATCCTGGTGGCGCACGAGGGCGTGGCCGACGCGGCCGTGATCGGCAAGCCCGACGACAAGTGGGGCGAGATCCCGCTCGGCCTGGTCGTGGCCAAGCCGGGCGTCGACCTCGACGAGAGCAACGTCTACGCCCACGTGAAGAGCTTCATCAAGGCCGGCGTGCTGCCGCGCGAGGCGGTCCTGACCGTGGTGCAGCTCGTCGACGTCATCGACCGCAACGGCCTCGGCAAGATCAACAAGGTGGCGCTGCGCCAGCGGCATCTCGGCTAGGAGCGACTCGCCCGGGAGCGACGCGAGGGGGCGGCGCCGGGCCATGGCCCGCCGCCGCCCCCTCGCGTCTCGCGTCACCCTGCAAGGCAGCGACACACCTGAGGCGGCGAACTCGCCGCCGGCGGGCTCATCAGGTCGAGACGAGCAGCGCCAGCGCAACGACCAGCAGCGCGCACCCCAGCACCCACCAGCGTGTCCTCATCGGCTCCCCCCTTGGTCGGCTCCGTCCGGGGTGATACCGCATGAGGGCGGTGACCTAGACCGTTGGCGACGGGCCCTGCGGGGTGCGCTCGAGCTCGTCGGCGAGCTGCTCGACGAAGAGCCCGACGTCGGTCACCACGCCGATCGTCTGGAAGCTGCCGCGGTCGGCCAGCTTGGTGACCACCGCCGGGTTGATGTCGACGCAGACGGTGTGCACCGCGGCCGGCAGCAGGTTGCCGGTGGCGATCGAGTGGAGCATGGTCGAGAGCATCAGGCAGGCGCCGGCGCGCTGGGCGTAGGCGCGCATGGCGCGCTGGGC
>DATIYD010000026.1:0-10149 GCA_035517975.1 Thermoleophilia bacterium
GGTCCGAGATCGTAGTCGTGGTTGCCGAACGTCGTCGCGTCGTAACCCATCAGCGCCATGAGCTGCAGCTCGGCGCCGGTCTCGCGGATGGCAGCGCCGAAGGCGGTGCCCATGCTGTAGTCGCCGGCGTCCAGGACCAGCACCGGGCCCCGCGCCTCACGTGCCTTCTTTCTGGCCGCGATCACGCTGGCCAAGCGGGCGAAGCCACCGAGTGTCGCATCGTCGTTCGTCGTCCCCGGGCTGTAGTCCGAGGAGGGGGCCATGCCGATGAGGTTCGAGTGGATGTCGTTCGTGTGGAGAATGGTGAAGGTCATGGCATCCCCGGCTTCGAGCCCTGCGGTCTTCCCCTCGTCCATCTCAACCTCGTTTCTCGTGGAGCTCAACCTCGATTCTCGTGTGGTCGCGGTTGCGAGCTTCGCCCTTGGTCATGTCCCGCCGGCGAACCATGGCAGTGCTTCCACTTGCGACCGCTGCCACAGGTGCAGGGATCGTTGCGCCCACGCCGCGCGTCCTGCGCGGCGTACGCCGCCATCAGGTCGGCAGGCGCCCGGTGTGCGCGCAGCAGGCTGCACATGGCGCCCATAGGCTGGGCGACGTGGCCGAAGAACGCCTTGTAACTCGGGCACAGGTAGTGCTGACCGGGGTCGCCTGAGGGCGAGGTCGCAAAGCGATCCTTCGGACAGCCTCCGTTGCAGGTGCCGAGTACCTCGCAGTCAAGGCAGAAGCGGGTCAGGGTGTCGCGCTTGTCGCGACCGAACTTGCGCTGTCGCGCCGAGACGACCATCTCGGGGATGGGCGTATCTACGAGGTTCCCAAGCAAGAAGTCCGGCTCGACGAAGTGGTCGCAGGAGTACACGTCCCCGTTGTGCTCGACGGCGAGCTGGAGTCCGCAGGTCCGGGCGTGTGAGCATACCCCGCCCGGCTCGCCATACGAGTTCGCAAGCGCAGTGTCGAACTCCTGGACGTACACGGTGCCGATGTCGTGACGCACCCAATCCTCGAAGACATCGATCAGGAAGCGGCCGTACTGTTCTGGGCCGATCGAGCGGCGGGTGACGAGGTCGCCGGCCTGCCTGTAGAGCGCCCGCCCTTTCACGCCTGCGCCCCAGCCAGCATCGGCCACCGCCAGTGTCTCGCGGGTGGCGCGCTCGACGACCGGGATGAACTGGATGAAGGTCGCGCCCAGCTCGTCGCACAAGAAGCTATAGACCTCGCGGCCGTGGCCGCCGTTGGCCGCGTTCACAGTCGTCAGCGCGTTCCACTCGACTTCGTGACGCCTGAGCACCTCGAGGCCCCGCACCACCGCGTCGAACGTCGGGCGACCTCGCTTGTCGACCCGATAGCGGTCGTGCAGTCGCCGTGGCCCATCGACTGAGAGACCGACCAGGAACTCGTGCTCCTTCAAGAAGGCGCCCCACTGGTCGTCGAGCAACGTGCCATTGGTCTGCAGCGTGTTGAGCACGCGTTGACCAGGTCGAGCGTACGTGCGCTCGAGGTCGATCGAGCGGCGGAAGAAGTCGAGGCCCATCAGCGTGGGCTCACCGCCCTGCCAGGCGACCACGACCTCAGGGACACGATCATGGGCCTCGAGGACCTGCCGGATGTAGGTCTCCTGCAGCTCCTCGGTCATGCGGAAGCGACTGCCCGGATAGAGCATCTCCTTAGACAGGAAGAAGCAGTACTCGCAATCCAGGTTGCAGGCGGCCCCCGTGGGCTTCGCCATCGCGTGGAAGGCAAGCGGTACGCCGTCAGACACGGTTCATCTCCCGCGTCATGGGCCGGGCCGACCGACCCAGCCCGTGACACATCGTCTTGACCTTGCTAGAAGCGCCGCCGCCGGGCGCGCCGGTGCATGCCCGCCAGCGAGACCGGCGAGAGCGGCCGGCCGAAGGGGTCGATGAAGATCGAGACCGAATCGGCTTGCGCGGGCAGGCTGCCCTCCAGGATCTCCACCGCGTAGCTGATGCTGCTGCCGTCGAGTTGCGGCTGCTTGAGGACCACGATGGCGTCGTCGGGCCTCTTACCGTCGGCCTCCAAGAACGAGATCACCGCGTTGGGCGGGTCTGCCGCGAAGCTGTTCTCGCCCTTGTCCCACTCCTCTACGAACTGCTTTGCGCTGAGGTGGCCCACCACGTGCTGGGGGCGATCGGAGAAGAACAGGGTGGCCGGAGCCAGCCCGAAGAACTTGACCCTGTCGCCCTCGGTCGCCATCTCCCGGGCCACCTGCACGAACATGGCCTCGATCTGTTCGAGTTGCTTCTCTATGTCATCTGCCATGGGATCCTCTCTCTCAGCGGCTCTTGAACCCGGTGCCCGCGCTACTCGAGCGGGCGCGGCGGGAGCAGCAGCACGATGATGATGGTGATCAGCGGGAAGAAGCACGCCAGGATGCCCCACAGGAGCGCGCTGCGCCCCTTGGCCCGAGCGATGGTGATCGTGATGAACAGGAAGACGGCCCAAGCCACGACGAAGATGATCCACCAGAAGAACGCGAACGCGGCTACGGTCGGTGCAAGCATCGAGACCTCCTTGACGAGCGAGCGAGCGACATTGCCGCCGCCCGTCGCATCTGATCTTTCGGCTTCGGCGCCGGCGCTCCCGGATCGCTCGCCGAAGGCCCGTTCAGCCCCGCCGCCACTCCTCGGTCGAAGCCGGGAAGGTGGCGGCAGGGCGCGGGAGACGTTCTACTTGGCGAGCTGCTTCGCCGCCTCGTCGAGCTCCTTGTCGAGCTCCTTGCTGTCCATGTCGATCTGCTTCTCGAGCTGCTTCTGGGCCTTGAGACCGGCCTTGTTCAAGGCCGCCTGGACCTTGTCCTTGCCGATCACGATGAGCAGCGCCTCGCCGGTGTCGAGGGCCTCGCCGAGCTCGACCACGTCCTTGCGCGACATGCCCCGCCAGAAGTGGCCGATCAGGCCGCCGGTCACGCCGCCCACGGCGGCCATGCCGATGATCGACGGCGGGAAGAGGATGCCGACCACGGCGCCGACGGCGAGACCGGTCCAGGCGCCGTGCTGGGTCGGCTTCTCGTGCTTTTCCACGGTGACCGAGCCGTCGACCTGCTTGACGGCGATGCCGGCATCATAGGTGCCGATCACGCCGTCGTAGTGCAGGGTGCGGATGATCTCGAGGTCGGCGGTGGCGTCTACCTTGTTGGCGTAGACCCCGAGGAACACGAACACGGGTTTGACGGGTTTGTCTGCCATCTGGTTCTCCTTCGTGTCGAATAGGGCGGACGTGGGGCCGTACTGGCCCTCGCCTTCTTACTTCTCGTGCTTGCGTGCGCCGAAGGCGTGCTTAAGCTGCTTCTCCTGCTCCTCGGTGAGGTTGGAGCGCACGAGCGTCGCCTTCGCGCCCTGCACGGCGGCGAGGAACTTGTCCTCGGTCACCTGGCCGGCGAGGAGGTACCAGCCGGCCTTGCCGGGCGGTACGGCGTCGCCCATCTGCTGAAGAACGCTCTGGTCGATGCCGGTCTTGCCGAGCTTGCCGAAGAGGGCGCCGAAGGCTGCGCCGATGGCCAGTCCCAGGAACGGGATGAAGAACAGCAGGCCGAAGAGCATGCCCCAGAACGCTCCGCCCAGGGCGCCGGCGCCGACGAGATGGTGGCCGTGCTTGACGTGCGGTTTGCCGTCCGGGTCGCGCACGACCTCGGCGGCATCCTGCAGCTGGACGATCATGTCCCTCTGCAGCTGCTCGAGCGTGACGCCGAAGCTGTCTGCCTCTGCCTCATTCTCGAAGCTCAGAATCAACAATTCGCTCACGCCGGTCTCCCTTCGCTTTCGTGACGCTCCTGTCGGGCCGTCCTGCGGCCCCCGACTCGAGAACGGCCCCCTCGCCTGGATCGGGCCCTCTGAGCACGTCGCCCTGCGACGCAAGACAGGTTTGCACTGAGCCGGGTGAACCGTCGCGGGCGGCTGCCGTTTTCACCCAGGTGAAGACGAGGGGGGGATCGGGTGCGCCCGGGATCGTGCCGGCGTTGCCGACTCCGCGGGGCCGACGTCGGTGGTGACGCAGAGGAGCGGCGTGGGCGTCGATTATCCGATGGCGTTCGTATTATGGTGCAGAATCGGGGAGACGCGGGTAGAAGGCACCCAGCGGCTGGCTCCTTGGCGCCCCATTGCACCTGTGCCGGCGGCACGGTCAGGCGGGCGACGGCGGGGGTTCCATGGGCGACGAGCCAGGACGGCGGTCCGCAGAACGCGGTCGCGCGGACGACGAGAGCCACACCCTTCCTCTCGACCGCCGCTCCGACGGTGTGCCGGCGTTTGCGCTCACCCCACGGACGCCCGCTGCAGATGCTCCTGTGCTTGAAATGGAAGCGGCCATGACCGGGCACAGCGCTTCAACGCCAGATGCGGCACGGCCTCCGTTCCGGCGACGCGTCGCGAGGCCAACGTCGCCGGGCGACGCACAACAACGGCCGGCGACGCCGCCGCTGATCACGAACAAGCTCCACCCGCCGCCCGTGCGAGAACAGGCGATCCCGCGGAGGCACCTCCTGGATCGCCTGAGCACGGGCTCCGGCCTCAAGCTCACGCTCCTCGCCTGTCCCGCCGGCTACGGCAAGTCCAGCCTGCTCGCCCAGTGGCGTGCGATGGAGACGGCCCGAAAGCCCGTCGCCTGGTTATCGCTTCACGAGCGCGACGACGACCCGGCCAGGCTCTGGTCGTACGTCATCGAGGCCCTCCGTGGGGTCCGCCCGTCCCTCAGTCGATCGGTCTCCGTCAACGCCGCCGACCCCCAAGACCTCACCGAGGTCGTCCTGCCGCGCCTCGTCAACGAGCTGGAGGGGCAGGATGAGATCGCCCTCGTCCTCGACGACTTCCACCGCCTCTCGAACGGGCCCGCCTGCGACAGTGTCGCCTGGTTCGTCGAGAACGCACCTCGGTCGTTGCAGCTCGTGATCGCGACACGGACCG
This sequence comes from Thermoleophilia bacterium, assembly GCA_035517975.1. Lineage (GTDB taxonomy): Bacteria > Actinomycetota > Thermoleophilia > UBA2241 > UBA2241 > Bog-752. The sequence goes on from DATIYD010000026.1 coordinate 4,917, forward strand.
AACCGGCGCTGCGCTTGCCGGCTCTCCGCGCTCGCGGTGACCTCATTGAGCTGCGCGCCGACGACATGCGCTTCTCACTCGCGGAGGCGGACGTCTTCCTGAACGGCCGTCTCGGTCTCGACCTCTCTGCGGACGATGTGGCGACCCTCGTCGCACGGACGGACGGCTGGCCGGCCGGGCTGTACCTCGCGGCCCTTTCTCTGGGGCGAGTCGCAGACAAACACGCCTACGTCGCGGGGTTCGGCGCCTCCAGCCGCCACGTCGTCGACTTTCTGGTCGCGGAAGTACTCGAGGGCCACGATCCGGCCATGCAGACCCTCATGCGCCGCTCCTCGATACTCGAGCGGATCTCCGGTCCGCTCTGTGCGGCCGTCACCGGCGAGACCGACTCGACCGAGATGCTCGCGACCCTCGCGGCCACCAACCTCTTTCTCACCCCCTTGGACGACGAGGGCGGCGCCTACCGCTTTCACACGCTGTTCCGTCAGCTGCTGCACGTGGAGCTTGAGCGTCGCGAGCCCGCCCTCGCCCCCGTGCTCCATAGGCGCGCCTACGAATGGCATCGCGAGCACGGGAACATCGAGGAGGCCATCGAGCACGCGCTCGACGCCGAAGCGTTTCTCGCGGCCGCCGACTTGATCGAGTCGTCGTGGATCTGGTTCTACAGCCACTATAGACAGGCCACCGTGCTGGCGTGGCTGCAGAGATTCCCGGCCGAGCTGGTGAACGACAGTGCCGAACTCCTCCTTGTCAAAGCCTGGATGCTCGGGCTCGCCCGCCGCTGGGAGGAATCGGCGCAGGCGCTCGCAGAGGCGGAACGGCGGGCCGCAGGCCATCGAGGCTCGCTCCCCAGCGGCCTCAGCTCGGTCGAGGCGGGGGTGGCTCTTCTGAGGGCAGCGTCGCCGAGCGGCGACGTCGGCCTGCTGACGGCGCGGTCCCTGAAGACGGTGACCCTCGAAGGGCCGGCCTCGCCGTGGCGGCCTGTCGCTTGCTGGGCGGTGGGCCGCGGCCTGTACTTCAGCGGAGAGCCCGAGGAGGCCGAGAAGTGGTTCGAGCAGGCGAGCGCCCTCGCGGCCGAGACCGGGCATTTCATCATTCAGGCGTCGGCGCTCTCCTACCGCTCGAAGATCGCCGGCGACGCCGGCCGTCTCGATGAGCAGGAATCGTTCGCCGAGCAAGCCACGGACGTGCTGACCGCGGAAGGCATCGAAGAGGAGGCGGGTGTGATCTACTCCGCGAACGGTGCAGCGCTCGGAGCGCGCCGGATGTACGACAAGGCGCTCGCCTGCTTCGAGCGGGCTCTCTACCTTGCGCGTCGGCGCGGAGAACCGCTGGACTTGGCCGACATCCTGCTGCGCCAGGCGACGCTGCTGAGCCGCAGGGGAGATCACCGGCGAGCGGCCGTGTCGATCGCCGAGGCGAGATCCGTGATCGACTCGTGCCCCGACCCAGGGGTCCTGACCGAACGGCTGGCGGCCCTTGGGCCGGCTGCTCTTGGGCCTCCCCAGGAGATGCGCTCGCAAGTCGCGGAGGTGAGCCACAGCGAACGCCGGGTCCTCAGGCTCATGACGACCCGCCTGACCTGGCGCGAGATTGGCGACGAGCTCTTTCTCTCCCGCAACACGGTGCACAGCCACACGCGCTCGATCTACCGCAAGCTCGGCGTCTCGAGCCGGGCCGATGCCGTCGGGCGGGCGCGCGAGCGCGGTCTCATCTGAGCGTCTGAGCGGCGCATCCTCGTCAGAGGCTCCCCGTCCGACGCTCCTTTTCTGACGATGCCCCCTGACACCCCCATGCGCCTCCCTTCGACGTCCGCCACCTGACGCTTCGCTTCTCCGACGCTCCCGTCTGACGCCGTTTCACCTGGGTGAAAACGGCGCGCTGTCGCGATGCTTCACCCGACTTTGGGCCAGTGTGTCTGGCGATGGATGACGACCACATGATCAAGCGCACGAGCTACCGCATCGTCCTTGCCGGCGAGCTGGGCGACGACTTCGAGTTGCTCTTCGAGGGCATGCGCCTGGAGCGCGCAGAAGGCACGACGGTTCTCACCGGCGGGCTCGATCAAGCCCAGCTGGGTGGCGTCATCAGTCGAGTCCAGGATCTCGGCATCGAGCTCGTCTCGATCGAACCGGCCACCAAAGCCTGAGGAGCGCGAAGAGGATGGATCAAGGAACCGGCGACTCGACCGCGCTGCCGACGACCGCTCCTGAAGCTGCTCCCGGACAGCCGACGTCCACGACGCCGCCCTCGGTGGCCCAGGCGGTCTGGCAGGGCGTCTGGCCGGCGATCTTCGCCGTCCTCATCACCCTGGCTGCGCTCTGGTTCCTGGGGCAGGAGAGGAAGCTGCTCGGCTACCTGGCCGTCTCGTTTCTCCTGTCCATCGCCCTGGAGCCCGGCGTGAAGCACCTCCACGAGAAGCGGGGCTGGCGGCGCGGGAGCGCGACGCTCGTCATCCTGGCAGCCACGTTGGCGGCCGCCGTGCTGATGATCGTCCTGCTGGTGCCCGCGCTCGCCGGCGGGGTGGGCCAGATCAGCCACCACATCCCGGCATACATCGACAAGCTGAACGCCTTCACCCAGAAGCATTTCCACAAGGTCGTGATCTCGTCGTCCAGCGCCCACCAGTCAGGCACTACGGCGAACGCCCTCACCCATTTCCTCAAGCAGCATACGAAGGACATCCTCGGGTTGATCGGCGGGGTGCTGGGAGCCATCTTCGACCTGCTCACCATCGCGATGTTCACGTTCTATCTGACGGCGTGCGGACCACAGGTCCGCCGCGCCGTCTTCTCGCGTCTGACCCCCAAACATCAGGAGCAGCACCTGTGGGCGTGGAACGAGGCGATCAAGGACGTCGGCGGCTACCTCTACTCCCGAGGGCTGCTGGCGGTGATCAACGGCGTGTTCATGTTCATCACCTTGAAGATCGTCGGGGTCCCCTACGCGCTGCCGCTGGCGATGTTCGTGGGTGTGGTCGCCGAGTTCATCCCCGTCGTCGGCACCTACATCGCCGGCGCGGTGCCGGCCGTCATCGCGCTCGGCGAAGTCGGTCCGACGGCGTTCTTCGTCGTCATCGCCGAGATGCTCGTCTACCAGGAGATCGAGAACTACGTCCTGAGCCCTCGTATCAGCGAGCACACGATGGAGCTGAACGCGGGCGTCGCCTTCGGTGCGGCCATCGCCGGCGGCGCGGTGGGGGGGTTCGTCGGGGCGTTCTTCGCCCTGCCGATCGCTGCGGTGATCCAGTCGTTCATCTCCCACAGCGGCAAGCGCTACGACGTCGTCGACTCAGACGCGACCCGTGTCGAGGCGCCCAAGCCACCGAAACCGCCCAAACAGAAGAGGCTGGGCCGCAGGCGCGACGCAGCGGAACCGCAAGAACCCTGAGGAGCGAGGCAGATGACCACGAGATGCAACGACTCGATCAGCGGAAGGAGTGATGGATGATGAGCAAACCGTTCAAGGGCGTCATCAACATCGACATCAAGGACTCGACACCGGACTGGACGCCGTACGCCCAGCCCAACCCGCCAGAGGGTTCGCCAAGTGTCATGTACGTCGTCCTGGACGACGTCGGCTTCTCGGCGCTCGAACCGTACGGTGGCCCGATCGAGGTGCCGAACATCAAGCGCATCGCCGACAGGGGCCTCAAGTACACGAACTTCCACACCACGGCGCTCTGCTCGCCGACGCGCTCGTGCTTCCTGACGGGCCGTAACCACACGACGAACGGCATGGCCTGCATCTCCGAGGCGTCATCCGGGTTCCCGAACGCCAACGGGCACATCCCGCTCGAGTGCGCGATGGCCCCCGAGATCCTGGGCGAGCAGGGCTGGAGCACGTTCATGGTGGGCAAGTGGCACCTGTGCGCCGAGGACGAGGAGAACCTCGCCTCGAGGCGGCGGGGCTGGCCGTCGGGCCGCGGCTTCGACCGCTGGTACGGCTTCATCGGCGCCGAGACCAACCAGTGGTATCCGGACCTCATCCACGACAACCACACCGTCGACCCGCCAAGTACCCCCGAAGAGGGCTACCACCTCTCAGTGGACATCACCGACAAGGCGATGTCGTACATCAGGGACATGAAGGCGGTCGCCCCGGAGAAGCCGTTCTTCCTCTACTACGCCTTCGGCGCCGGCCACGCGCCGCATCATGCACCGAAGGAGTGGGCCGACAAGTACAAGGGCAAGTTCGACATGGGCTACGAGAAGATCCGCGAGACGATCCTCGCCAACCAGAAGAAGCTGGGGATCGTCGGCAAGGACGTCGAGCTCTCGCCGATCAACCCCTACACCGAGGAGAAGGGCACCAAGGGTCAGGCCTGGCCTGAGCTCGACGTCGTCCGGCCGTGGGCCTCACTCACCGACGACGAGAAGAAGCTGTTCTCCCGGATGGCTGAGGTCTACGCGGGCTTCGTGAGCCACGCCGACCATCAGCTCGGCCGCATGCTCGACTATCTCGAAGACTCTGGGCAGCTCGACAACACGCTCATCATCCTGGTGTCGGACAACGGTGCCTCGGGCGAGGGCGGCCCGAACGGCTCGGTCAACGAGAACAAGTTCATGAACGGCATCGCCGACACGATCGAGGCCAACATGCAGTACCTCGATGTGCTCGGTAGCCCGAAGACGTACAACCACTATCCGACCGGCTGGGCCTGGGCCCTCAACACGCCGTTCAAGATGTGGAAGCGCTACTCGAACTACCAGGGCGGCGTCGCCGACCCGATGATTGTCTCCTGGCCGGCGCAGATCAAGAAGCCGGGCATCCGCACGCAGTACCAGCACGCTATCGACATCGTGCCGACCATCTACGACTGCCTCGGCGTCGAGATGCCCGAGGTCTACCGGGGGGCCGTGCAGGTCCCGCTCGAGGGCGCGAGCTTCAAGGCGACCTTCGATGACGAGAAGGCACCAGGCCGGAAGACGCAGTTCTACTCGATGCTCAGCACCCGCGGCATCTACCACGACGGCTGGAAGGCCTCGTCCGTGACGCCCGCCACGCCGGACGGCTGGGCGGACTTCACCAACCAGCGCTGGGAGCTGTTCAACACGGAGACCGACCCGAGCGAGTGCCACGACCTCGCCGAGAAGGAGCCGAAGAAGCTGAACGAGCTGATCTCGCTCTGGTGGTCGGAGGCCGGCAAGTACAAGGCGCTCCCGCTCGAGTCCCGGACCGCGGTCGACATCCTCGGTACGGATAGGCCGATGCTCACCAAGCCGCGCAACCA
>DATIYD010000027.1:0-15192 GCA_035517975.1 Thermoleophilia bacterium
CCCCTCCCGGCGCCTCTAGCGTCTCGCCCGGCATCGAGCTACGTAGCAGGTCGTATACAGATCTGATTACGCTCTCAGGCTCCGCGTGCCCAAGGTTGGCGGCCAAGCGGCCGATGACCACCATGCAGCCCTTCATACCAAACGAGTACGAGAGGCGCCTGAATGGCGGTTGACTCCCGCGTGCTGCACGACATCGGCGCGACCCGTGAGCGCACGGATCGGCCGGCTCCTCGCCGCGCGCCGCGCGCGCTTGCCACGCAGGCGCCGCGGGTCAGCGTCGTGATCCCCGCCCTGAACGAGGCCCGCAACCTCGAGCGCCTGCTGCCGACCCTGCCCGACGGGCTCTTCGAGGTGATCCTGGTCGACGGCGCCTCGACCGACGGCACCATCGAGATCGCTCAGCGGCTGCGCCCCGACGTGCGCGTCGTCATCCAGACCCGCCGCGGCAAGGGCAATGCCATGGCCTGCGGCTTTGCCGCCGCCCGTGGCGACATCATCGTCACGCTCGACGCCGACGGCTCGGCCGATCCTGCCGAGATCTCACGCTTCGTCGAAGCGCTGGTCGCCGGCGCCGACTTCGCCAAGGGCAGCCGTGGCCTGCAGGGCGGCGGCAGCGACGACATCACCGCGTTGCGCGGGGCCGGCAACCGTGTGCTGAGCTTCCTGGTCAACCGTCTCTGCGGCAGCCGCTACACCGACCTCTGCTACGGCTACAACGCCTTCTGGGCGGCCACCTGTCTGCCGGTGCTCGACCTGGAGTGGGCCGCGCCCCTGCCCGACGACGGCAGCTACCTGTGGGGCGACGGCTTCGAGATCGAGACGCTGCTCTACCTGCGCGCCGCGCAGGCCGACCTTACGGTCGTCGAGGTGCCCAGCCACGAGCGCTCGCGCCTGCACGGCGTGAGCAACCTGCACGCCCCGCGCGACGGCATGCGCGTGCTGCGCACCATCTTCGTCGAGGTCCGCCGCGCTCACCGGCTGCGCCGCGAGCGTCGCCGTATCGCGGCAGCCATCGCCGGGAATGCCCCGACGCCGCGTACCGAGGAAGGCGCGCCGTGTGCCCAGAGCGGCCGCAGGCTCTACCCCGAGACCGGTGGCCCCGCTGTGGCCGCCCGCTGACCATGGCCACGAGTGCGAGCGTCGTCGTCTGCGCCTACAGCGACGCCCGTCGGCCGGTCCTCGAGCGCGCCCTTGCGTCGCTGCGCGCGCAGACCACGCCGGTCGCCGAGACGATCCTCGTGATCGACCACAACGAAGCCCTGCTGGCACGTGCCCGGGCCAACCACCCCGATGTGACGGTGCTCGCCAACGAGGGCAGGCGCGGCCTTTCGGGTGCCCGTAACACCGGTGTCGCCGCCGCGCGTGGCGACGTGGTGGCCTTTCTCGACGACGACGCCGTGGCCGCTCCCGATTGGCTGGGCGAGCTGCTGGTTGCCTTCGAGGGCGTCGACGTGCTCGGCGTGGGCGGCGCGGTGACCCCGGTCTGGCCGAGCGGCCACGACGCCCGCTGGCTGCCCGAGGAGTTCTACTGGACGGTCGGCTGCAGCTACCGCGGCCTGCCCGGCCACGGCTCGTCGCTGCGCAACCCGATCGGCGCCAACATGGCGTTCCGCCGCGGGGCGCTGCTGCGGGTCGGCGGCTTTCGCGAGGAGCTCGGGCGCGTCGCCGGCTTTCCGGCCGGTTGCGAAGAGACCGAGCTTGCCATCCGGATGCGTCAGGCCTGGCCGTCCGGCCGCATCGTGCACAGTTCGCGGGCGCGCGTCGAGCACGAGGTCGACGGTGTGCGCGTCCGACTTCCCTACTTCGTGACGCGCTGCTGGGCCGAAGGGTTGTCGAAGGCGGCCGTCGAGGACCGCGTGGGCCGCGCGCAGGCGCTCGAGAGCGAGCGACGCTACGTCGTCCGCACGCTGCCCGTCGGTGTGATCCGCGGCCTCGGCGAGGCGTGGCGCGGCGTGCCCGGCGGCCTCGCGCGCGCCGGCGCCATCGGGCTCGGCCTCAGCGTGACCGTAGGCGGCTACCTGGCCGGCCAGGGGCTGCGGACGGCGCGCGCCGCCGCCGTCTACGCCGCCTTCTAGGAGGGCGCCGTGAGCCGCGACCGGCGCCATGTATCGAGCAGCCCCGCCGATCAGGCATCCTTGCCGCGCATCTGGAGCGGCCTCTTCGACGCAGACCACGGCCTGTTCGACATGCATGGCCGCGGCGCACGTGACGCCGGCGACGCGCTGCTGAGCGTCGACGGTCCGTACCTGACGGGCGGCGACGAGCCGCCGACTGTGGCGTACGGCGCGGCCCGCTTGCTCGTGCGCGTGCACGGCGAGCCCATCGGCTTCGTGCTGGTGCCCCTCGACGGGGGGCGACTCGACCAGCGCGTCGTCTGGGACCGGATCGAGCGTGAGCTCGGCGCCGCCGTCGCGCCGACGCTGCGCCGCTACGAGGCCGGCGAGGAACCGGATGAAAATGTCGACGCCGAGGTGTGTGACGAGGGCGCACCGGCGCTGCCCGCGTGGGTGGCCGCCGGGCGCGCAGTGCCGCTCAGCGTAGTCGTCTGCACGCGCGACCGGCCTGTGCAGCTCGCCCGCTGCCTTGCCGCGCTGGCGCGCGTCGAGCACGACGCGCTCGAGGTCGTCGTCGTCGACAATGCGCCGGCGAGCGATGCCACCGCCCGGCTCGTTACACTGGCCGCAGAGGGCGACCCCCGCATCCGCTACCTGCGCGAGGACCGCCCCGGCCTCTCGCGGGCTCGCAACCGTGGCCTTGCCGAGGCGCAGGCTGCGATCGTCGCGTTCACCGACGACGATGTCCGAGTCGATCCCCTATGGCCGACCGCGCTCGTGCGTGGCTTCGCGCGCGACCGCGCGGTGACCTGCGTGACCGGCATGGTGGCGGGCGCCTCGCTCGACCTGCCGGCCGAGCAGTACTTCGACGAGCGCGTCTCGTGGTCGTCGAACTGCGAGCGGCGCACCTTCGAGGCCGCTCCGGGCCCCGGCGATTCACGGCTGCACCCTTTCGCGGCCGGCGCCTTCGGCACCGGCGCCAACATGGCGTTCCGCGCCGCCGAGCTGCGCGTCATCGGCGGCTTCGACGAGTGTCTCGGGGCCGGCTCGCCGGCCGGGGGCGGGGAAGACCTCGACGCATTCCTGCGCGTGCTGCTCGAGCGCGGCCGGATCGGGTACGAGCCGGCCGCTCTCGTCTGGCACGAGCACCGGGCCGCTCCGGGCGAGCTCGACCGGCAGATGTACAACTACGGCAAGGGCCTCACGGCATACCTCTGCAAGCACGCGCTGTCGCGTCGGTCCGCGGGGCCGATGGCGGGGCGGGTCGTTCCGGGCCTGGCTCGCCTCGCCGGGCTCTCGCAGCGTTCCCGGCGCGCCGCCCAGGGCACGACGGCTGCGCGCCGCGCGCCGCTCTGGGAGGTCGCCGGGTCGCTCGCCGGACCGTGGGCGTACCTGCGCGGTCGGCAGGGTGCGGCCCACCCGACGCGAATGTCTTGACCGTCATGGGCGAGTGGCCCCCACAGCGGTCGACCGAGACCGTTGGCTCCACCACGCGGCGCAACGGCGACCGCAACGGTACCGCTCGCCCAGACAACGGCGACGGTGACGGCCACGGCGCCACGCCGGTGCTCTTCGTCTGCTCGCGCTGCCGCGCGGCCTTCGCGAACGGCACCGAGCTGCAGGCCCACCGCGCCGCCGGCTGTAAGAGCGAGGGAGAGATGGCGGCGCTCAAGGGCCGGCCCGACCATGTCGCCGGCCCCGAGGTGCTCACGCGGGCCGCCACGGCGGTGGCGGTCGCCCGGCTGCGCACCAGCGCCGAGGCGCGCGTGGCCTTCGCCGTGGCGTTCGCCGTCTGTTTTGCGCTGTACGCGGTCGGGCGCGCCCTGCAGGTGCCCTACCTCGCCCTCGCCGGCGAGCTCGGCGTGCTGTTCTTCGGCCTCGGCGCCGCGCCGCTTCAGTCGAATCGCTCGGCCGGTCTGCCGGCGCGGCTCGGCGTGGCCGTGCTCGTGATGCTCTCGTCCATGAGCCTGCTCGGCGGCCTCATGGTGCTCGAGCCGCTCGGCCAGCCCTGGCGGCCGTTCTTCTGGGCCGCCGCCGCCGTGGCGGTGGCCGCCCTCGTCCACGCGCTCGGCGTGCGGCGGGCTCTCGTCGACCTGCGCCGCACCGGCATGCGCCTGCGGGCCATCTGGGGCGGACGTGCCGAAGTCGAGGGTGGCGGCTGGGCGCCGCTCACCGCCCTCATCCTTGGGACGGCGGCGTGGGTGGGAGCGGCGATCATGGCCGGTCACATCACCGCCGGCACCGCCGGTTTCCTGCCGCACATCCCGCCGCTGTGGTATGTCGGCGTGGCGACACTCCTCGCATCGGTGTATCTGGCGCGAGGCAAGCGCGAGGCCTATATCGCCCTGGCCGTCGTCTCACTCACCCTGGCGCTCACCGTCACCCCGGCCCTCGTCTACGCCATGCCTCGCTCGCAGTCGGCCGCCAAGCACATCGAGTTCGTGCAACTGATCCTCGCGGCCCACCGCGTCAGGACGGGCTCGGGCATCTACGCCACCTACTCGGCCTTCTTTGCCGGCATCGCCTGGCTGTGCAGCGTCGCACGTGTCACCGACGCCGCGGGCCTGGCCACGTGGTGGCCGGTCCTCATCGGTCTCCTGGGACTCGCCGAGCTGCGCTTTCTGATGGGCCGGGCGATCCCCTCGATCGCCGGCTGCTGGGTGGCGGTCATGGTCGCCGTCCTCGTGAACGCCGTCGGCCAGGACTACTTCTCGCCTCAGTCGATTGGCTTCGTGATGGGCCTCGGCATCTACGCGCTCGTGCTCGCGCGCGGCGGGCCTCCGCCGGTCAGCGCGCGGCTGCGCAACGCCGTCCTGGTATTCTCGGGCTGCGCCCTGGCCACCACCCACGAGCTCAGCCCCTTCATCGTTGGCGGCGTGCTGGTCGTGCTCGCCCTCTTCCGTCTGGCGCGGCCGCGCTGGGCGGCTGTCGCCGTGCTGGTGCCGGCCACGATCTGGGCGGGCGTCAACTACGACGTTGTGTCGGGCTTCGTGTCGTTCTCGTTCCTGCTGCACCTCTCGAACTTCAGGCCGCCGCGCACGGTGGCCACGCCGGGCCTTGCCCGCGAGCTCGTCGTCAGGGCCGGGTCCTACGCGCTGCTTCTCGGCTTGCTCGTGCTGATCATCGCCGCCCTGATCGGGTTCTGGCGCCACCGGCGCGAGTCGTGGGCCTGGGCGTTCCTGCTGTGCGCCGGCGTTGGTCTCATCTGCGTGGCCGCCAGCCCGTACGGCAACGAGGGCATCTTCCGTGCATCGCTGTTCGGCATCCCCTGGCTCGTGCTGGTCGCGGCGCGCGCCTTCGACGGCCGCCTGCGCCGGCGCACCGTCCTCGCGCTCGCCGGCGTCTCACTGCTGCTCTGTGGCACGTTTCTCGTCTCGACGTTCAGCCTGGACGCCTCGAACGTCGTGCGCCCAGCCGACCTCGCAGCGCTGCGGACCTTCGAACGCGTGTCGCCGGTTCGGGACTCATACCTGCTCGAGATGGGGTACGGCAGCTTCCCCACGACGGTGCCCACCCTGCCGGTCACGAGGCGCTACTACGCGCTGCCGACCGTGCTCGGTCGGCTGCCGTGGGCCATGCGCCCCAGCGCCGACGACCTCGCGACGCTGACGCAGCTCTACGAGAACCTCGCGCGCTCGACGAGCGGCCCTGGCGGCGAGCTGTACGTGGAGTGGTCGCCGGCCATGGTGGCCTACGGGACCGAGTACGGCCTCATGACGGGGCGCCAGGCAGCGGCCTGGCGCGACCTGCTGGTCGCAAGCCCCGACTGGCAGGTGGTCTACGCCGAGCGCGGCACGGTGCTCCTTCGGCTCGTCCATGGCTGAGCCGCGCGCCGACACCCGGGCCCTTGAGGCTGAGACCGCCCGCGCCTTGCGCGGTCTGTTCGGGCGCGACACGCTCTACGTCGTGATCTGGGCGGTGCAGGTGGTCGTCGCGGCGCTGTGCATACCGATCCTGACCCGTCTGCTCGGGCCCTACCGCTACGGGATGGTCGCCTCGTCGATCGCCGTGATGCAGGTGCTCGTGGCCCTCGGTGGTGCCGGGCTGCAGACGGCCGTGCAGTGGCAGTTCGCCCGCAGCGGCGAGCGTGACGCGCGCCGCCTGATCACACTTGCCATGGTGGTGTCGGCGCTCGCCTTCCTGGTCGCGAACGCCACCGGCCCCTGGTGGTGCGCCCGCCTCGGCCTGGGTGCCTACGGCGGCGCCGTGAGATACGCCGTGATCTGGGCGGCGTTCACGGCGGTCAGCAACTCGGCGCTCGGCCTCATGCGGAGTCGCGACCAGCTGCGCGCCTTCGCCCTCGTCGGGCTGCTCCAGTCGGTGGTCGCGGAGCTCCTTGGTCTCGTCCTTGTGCTGCTGGTCGCCCGCACGGCCACTGAGTTCGTGTTCGGCCAGGCGATCGTGCAGGCCGCCACCGTCGTGGTGGCGCTCGTAGTTGCACGGCCGGCCGCCGTGCGGGGCCGCGACGCCGGCATGCTGGCGGCTGCCCTGCGCTACTCGCTGGCGCTCGTGCCGGCCGCCCTTGCGACCTTCTCCCTGCAGGCCGCCGATCGCCTGATCGTGCAGCACGACCTCGGCTCGGCTGCCGTCGCCCGTTACTCGGTCGCCAACAATATCGGCGTGCTGCCTATCCTGCTGCTCGGCGTGCTGAGTGCGATGTGGCTGCCGCGCATCTTCACCGTGGCCGGCGACGGGCTGCGGCGCACGGTGCTCGCCCGCAGCCGCGACGCGCTCTACAGGTTGCTGGTGCCGGTCGTGGTGGGCGTCGGTGTCGGGGCGCCGATCGCCCTGCGCATCTGGGCGCCGGCTTCGTACCGGCCCGACGAGCTGCAGCTCGTGGTCGCCCTGGTCGCGATCGCCTCTATCCCGGTGGCCGGCCTGCTCGCCGCCCAGCGCACCCTGCTCTCCTCGGGCCGGACGCTGGCCGTCGGCGCGCTCACCGTTGCGGCTGGGGCCGCCAACATCGCCCTGAACATCGCTCTCGTGCCCGTGCTGGGCATCGAGGGGTCGGCGCTTGGCGTGCTGCTCAGCTACGCGTTGCTCCACGGCCTGCTGGCGGTGGCCGCCGGTCGCGTCGAGCGCGTGTCATGGCCCCGTGCCGCCGTTGTGGCCGAATTGGTCGCCGCTGGCGCCGTTGCTCTGGCCGCGACGCGCCTGCCGACCGACCCGGCGCTGCTTGGGCTCCGCCTCGTCGTGGCTCTCGGCTGTCTGGCCCTGGTCGTCGTTATGCTGCGACGGCTGGTGCGCCCGGACGATCGCCTGGCTGGGGCGGCGGGCGACGCCGCGGGTGCCGGAGTGGCCGCCGGGCCGCGGACATCGGCGGGGGCCGTCTCGTGACTGCCCCGGGGGCGATCGTCCTGGCACACAACGACCCGGTCAAGGTCAGGCGCCTGCTGGCCGCGCTGGGCGGCCTTGACGTGTACCTGCACTGCGACCGTCGCACGCCGCCGCACATCTTCGCGGCGATGATGCGCGACGCCGCTCCGAACGTGCACCTGTTACCCCGTACAGCGACCAGACTCTCGAGCTGGTCACTGGTCGAGGCTGAACTGCGGGCGCTACGGGTGTGGTTGCGCGCGAGCGCGGCCGAGCACGTGATCGTCCTCTCGGGCGCGTGCTACCCGCTGGTGCCGGCGGGCGAGATCGCGGACGAGCTCGCGGACTGGGGTGGGCGCTCGCGTATGCCGCTGAACCCGCTGCCGCACGAGCGCTGGAGCACACGCCGCAACCCCGACGGCGGGCTGTGGCGCATGCGCCGGCGCTTCGTCACCTTCCGCGGCCAGATCGTCTTCATCGCCGGCAAGCCACTACCCACCTACCGTCGCGAGGCGCCCAAGGGGCTTGTGCTGTGCGCCTCGGCGCAGTGGAAGGTCTACGCGCGCCGGCACGTCATCGCCCTGTTGCGCGTCCTCGACGAGCGCCCCGATCTCGAGCGCTTCTGGCGTACCACGTTCGTGCCCGACGAGTCGTGCGTCGCCTCGATCCTGAGCTCGCCCGACCTGGTCGGCGACCTCTGCGAGCAGGTCTGCGACGATCTGCCCTGGTACCTCGACTGGAGCGTGATCGCGCGCGGCGGCCATCCGCGCTCGCTAACGCTCGACGACCTGCCGTCGCTGGCCGCCGCACGCAGGGCGCCGCGCCGCCCGCCCGAACGCTTCGCCGCCGATCGCGAGGGCTACCGCAAGCTCTTCGCCCGCAAGGTCTCGTCGGCCGAAACGGCGCTGCTCGACGCCATCGACGAGCTTCGCGCCGGACCGCGCTAGTTGGCCGACGCCCCATCTGGGATACCACCGACTCCCGAACTAGCGCTGGTGGCCTTCTCAGACTGAGGCGTGGCCCCTGACGATCCGCAGCGCCGCTTGCACATCGAAGACGCGGGTCGTAAAGGGTCAGCGCTAGGTCAGTGGGCGCTCCGCGACGAACGGCAGGCCGTGCAGCAGCAGCCCTTGTCGTGCACCCAGCCGTCGCCGGGCGCGTCTTCGGCGCGCACGCGCTGCCAACGGCCGGTCGGTGCCCCCTCCGTCGAGCTGCCCAAAGAGTGAGACCAGATGAGGTTGCCCGCGTCGTAGCGCAGCTCGCGATCGGTCCCATACCAGTACGCCGGAAGTCCCGCTTGTCTCACCTGGCCGAAGCTCAGCGAACCCGCCGTCTCATCACGCCTGCCCATGGCGTCGCGAAACGAAGCGGGGTCGGCCCACTCGATCGGGTCACCGCTCAGAAGCTTGCGGCACGCTTCGCCCGGCAGCGGGCGGCTGAGCAGGAATCCCTGGACCTCGTGGCAGTCTCGCGCGCGCAGAAAGGCAAGCTGTTCGGCCGTCTCGACGCCCTCTGCCACCACCGCCAGCCCCAGAGCCTTGCCCAGGTCGATCACCGCGCACACGACCGCGGCACTGCCCCTGTCGGTCGGTAGCCCAGCCACGAATTGGCGATCGATCTTCAACCGGTCGATCGGCAGACGGCGCAACTGGCTCAGCGAGGAGTAGCCGGTGCCGAAGTCGTCGAGCGAGACCGAGATACCCATCTCGCGCAGACGGCGCAGCACCTCATCGCAGGTGCCCGGATCGCCGAGCGTCGACGTTTCGGTGAGCTCGATCTCAAGAAGCCTCGGCTCGAGATGCGTCTCGCTTAAGACGCGGGTGATGTTGTCGACAAGGCCGGGCTCGCGCAGCTGACGGGCGGAGACGTTGACCGCGACACGCAGCGGCCTCCCATAGACCGTCTGCCACTCGAGGGCCTGCTCACACGCGGTGCGCAGCACCTGGTCACCCAGGGGCACGATGAGACCCGTCTCCTCGGCCAGCGTGATGAACTCCAGGGGGGCCAGAAGTCCTCGAGTCGGGTGTTGCCAGCGCACGAGAGCCTCGACGCCGAGGACGACCCCCTCGCGCACGTCGATCTGGGGCTGGTAGTGGACGACGAGCTGACGCGCGTCGATCGCCGCGTGGAGCTCGCTCTCCAGCGAAAGGCGCGCAGCGGCCATCGTACCGAGCTCGCGGTCGTAGAACTGTTGAGCGTTGCCCCCCCGTTCCTTGACTCGCCGCATCGCGCTGTGCGCGTGTTCGATCAGCACCTGGGGCTCGACGCCGTCGTCGGGATAGACGGCAAGACCGATGCTGGCCGAGGCGTAGAACTTGCTCGGACCGAGCTTCCAGGGCAGACGAAGGGACGCCAGGACCCGGTCTGCGGCCGAGGCTGCCTCGGCAGCGTCCTCGATCTCTGAGAACAGGATCAGGAACTCATCGCTGCCGGATCGCGCGACTGTGTCGCTGTCGCGCATCACGCCGTCGATGCGCTCACCGATGCCGACCAGCATCATGTCGCCCCATTCGTGACCGAGGCTGTCGTTCACATCCTTGAAGCGGTCGATGTCGAGAACACCGACGATGACCCGATGACCGTGCCGCTCGGCGCGCGAGACGGCTTGAACCAGCCGGTCGCGAAATAGCGAGCGGTTGGGCAGTCCGGTGACGGCATCGCGGTAGGCGAGCCGCTCGACGAGCTCCTCGGCTTGCTTGCGGTCGCTCAGATCGGCCGTCACGCCGATCCCACCGACGACTCGACCGTCGGCGCCGAGCAATGGCGAGGCCGTGAGACTGATCCACATCTCCTGGTCCGCGGTCGACTTGTAGGGGCCTTCGTAGGTCGCGACTTCGCCGGCCAGCGCCCGCTGCATGGCCGGGATCGTCTGCTGGTCGAAAGCGCGCCGGCAGTCGGAGCCGATCAAGCCGGACTTCGCGACGCCCGCCTGCTGGGCGAAACGCGCGTTGCATTCGGTGATGGCGAAGCCTGCGTCGAACAGGAAGACCCCGGCCGGCGACTCTTCAATGAGGGTGCGGTTGCGTTGCTCGGAGGCATGGAGCGCTGCTTCGACCTGGCTGCGCGCTTCTTCTGCCTGGCGGCGTGCGACGATGTCCTGCTCCAGGTTGTAGGCCGTCTCGCGCAGCGCCGCCACCGCCCAAGCCAGGCAGCTCGCCACGAGGTAGGCGATGATGGCCAGGCCGAAGAGGCCGAGGGCGATCTGCAGATCGAGGCTGGGTTCTCCGCCGCCGACGGCGTTCAGGGCCGCGAACGACGCCGACGAAACCGCCGCCATGACAAACGTCGCCCAGGGAGACAGGACGAAGGCAGCGACGAAGACCGGCTCGACAAACAGGATCTCGATACGCACGGCCGGCGTGTAGTAGAAGAAGGGGATGAGGCAGACCGATACCGCGGCGAGGTGCATGATGGCCGCCGCCGTGACGTGGCCCCGACGGTTGACCAGCCAGATCGCCGCGATCGCGCAGCAGAACAGCAGATCGGTGAGGATGTTGAACCCGGCGTGGGCTTGTTGCCCGGCAAGCCAGCCCGTCGTGTCGGCAAGAAGGAAGCCGAACCCGATGAGGAACAGGGGGATCGACAGGAAGGCGATGATCTGTCCGCGGCGGCGCTCGTCGGGGTCTGATATGGTGACGCTCACGATGCCGCGGGCGAAGCCTCGCAGCCGGCCTGGTGACACCGGCTCCCAGGTCAGTGCGTCGCCGACACGGGCGTCCGGCTTCATCGTGGTGTCGGGGTCGCTCATCACTCCCAACCCTGGCTCGCTTCGCTCGAGCTGCAGCGGACCGTGATGCGGCACCGGCCATGGCGAGACAGACGAGTCCGCATCATCAGGCCACTCATCGGCAGAATCCTCGTAAGAATCGAGTCTTGCCGTGAGCTGCGCGCGTTAGAACGCGGGTGCACGCCGCAAGGCGGCCCAGGAGTGGACCGGGCGCTAGAGCACGCCGAACCGCTTTCCCGCATCTGTCAACGCCTCGATCAGGCGATCGAGGTGATCGCGTTCGTGGCTCGCCATGACGGTGATGCGAATGCGGCTGTGGCCGCGGGCCACCGCCGGCCAACGTACGCAAGGGGCAAGCAGACCTCGCTCGAACAGCTCCTGCGAGATCAGGGCCGCCGTGTCGTCGTCGCCGATCACGACGGGGATGATCGGGGTCCCGTCGCCCAGCGTCTCGAAGCCGGCGTCCTCGAGGCCGAAGGCGACGTAGTCCCGGTGGCGCAAGACCCGCACCCTGCGCTGTGGTTCTCGCTCGGCGATCTCCATGGCCTTGAGGATCCCCGCTGCAAGACAGGGCGGCATGGCACCCGAGAACATGTAGGAGCGGGCGGCGAGCCGCAGGTACTCCGCCGTTGCTTCGTCGGTGGCGACGAACCCGCCGAGCGCGCCGAACGACTTCGAGTAGGTACCCATTTGCAGCACGTCGCCCTTGAGACCGAAGTGCTCGAGGGTGCCCTGCCCGGTCGCGCCCAGCACGCCGGTCGCGTGGGCGTCGTCGAGCAGGACGGTCGCGTCGTGGTGAGCAGCGAGCTCGAGAATGCCGGGCAGCGGCGCGATGTCGCCGTCCATGCTGAAGATGCCGTCGGTGACGATGAGCAGCCGCTTGCCATGGTTCTCCTCGAGCTTCGCCGAGAGTGAGTCCAGATCGCAGTGCTCGTAGTAGGCGTGCTTTCCCCTCGCGGCGTCGATGCCCTCGACGATGCTGGCGTGGTTGAGAGCGTCGCTGATCACCACCATCTCGGGAGCTCCGGACTTCAGCGGCAGGCCGGCCATTCGCGCGAAATAGGGGAGGTAGGCGAGAGCGGTGATCGTGCCGGTGTTGGCCATGAACCCGGTCGGAAAGGCTATTGCAGCCTCAGTTTCCTTCATGCGCGCGGTCGTCCGTTCGAGGTCGACATGGAGATCGGTGGTGCCGGAAATGAGGCGCGAGCCATTGGCTCCGACGCCATACTCCATGACGGCGTCGGCGACCGCTCGCTTGACCTCGGGGTGGGTCGATAGCCCGAGGTAGTTGCTGGAGCAGAAGACCAGGACCTGGCGGCCATCGACGACTGCCACCGGATCGGCCGACGGACCTTGGATCGTCCGCACCTGCGGCAGGGCGTTCCCGCTCTCCACAAGCCCCATGAACTCGGATACCGCCTCCATGCCGCTCCTCTCGCATCGCCGGGACACTGCGATGCTCCGCGCTCTCCGCTCTGTCTGCTGAATAAGTAGGACAGCCGGCGGCGGAGTCCTTCCGGAGAGAGGGTCGAGGTGGGCGTCGCGAGCTTGCCGGCGGTGGCGAGTTAGCTTAAGGCCGGCCCTTCTGGGATACTACCGAGCCATGAACTCGCTGCTGGTGGCTTGCTCAGACGGACGTGTGGCCCCCGCGCTCGACGATCTGCAGCGCCGCCTGCGCATCGAAGACGCCGATCGCCTGCTGCTGCCCGGCGGTCCGCTGGCCCTCACCCAGACCGGCGCCGAGCGCCGCGTGGTCAAAGACCAGGTCTCGGAGATCGTCAGGTTCCACGACACCCGCCGCATCGTGCTCGTCTCACACCAGGACTGCTTCGCCTACGAGCGCGCCCTGGGCGGCCTGGGCTTCGACCAGCAGCGCATCCTTGAGCGCGACCTGCGCCGCGTGAAGGCCGACCTCGAGAGCGAGTACCTGGGCGTCGAGGTCGAGTGCTACGTCATCCCCTGGCGCGAGGAGAGCGCAGAGGGCGCAACGTTCGGTCGCGCGGCGCTGGTGCTGTAGGCGTCGGGGGTCCCGCGGCGCCGCTCTATGGGCCGCAGTGGCACCTCCACTCATCGCACGTAGCTCAACGCGTTACAGCAAGGCCATACGAGAATACGCTTGCGAGCTGACTACACTCGACGTGATGGCCATGGTTGGCCGATGTGGCGGAGGCAGGGACGTCACCGGCCAGGGGGGACACGCGATGATACGGCACGCTCGCGGCGTCGGGTATCTGCAGGGTCCGGCGCTGCCATGACGAACTCGTCGGGCCACACGACGCACGTCGAGCCATGGCGCGCGACAGACGCCGCGACCCCCGCCGTGCCGCCGATCCGCTGGGCCAGGACCGTCGACGGCGCTTGCATCGCCTACCAGGACATCGGCCAAGGTCCGGTGACGCTGGTGGTCGTGCACGGCTGGGTATCGCATCTCGAGGTCTACTGGGAGCAGCCGCGCTACGTGCGCTTCGTCCGCCGCCTGGCACGCAACATGCGCGTCCTGCTCTTCGACAAACGCGGCATCGGCATGTCCGACCGAGTCAGCGGCACACCCGACCTCGGTGTGCTGCTCGACGACGTGCGCGCGGTCATGGACGCGGCCGGCGTCGAGCGGGCGGCGCTCCTCGGCTGGGGCGGCCCCGGCCCGGCGCTGGCTGCCTTCTTCGCCGCCGCCTGTCCCGAGCGGACTCTCTGCCTGGTGCTGGACGGCGACATTCACGAGCGCCGCGAGCCCGATTACCCGTGGGGCATCACGCAGGACGAGCTGAGCAGCACAGCGGAGCTCGCCACCTGGGGCGACGAGAGCGGGGCTCGCGCGTTCGTCGAGGCCGGGTACGGGCTCGAGCGGGACGCGCGGTACGTGCCTGTCGACGACCCGGACTTCTTGCGCTGGAACGCCAAGCTGGCGCGTAACGCGGCGACCCCGTCGAGCTACGAGGCGTTCGAGCAGATGTGGTTCGAGACCGACGCGCGGCGGGTGCTGCCCGCCATCCACGTGCCGACCGCCGTCCCGAGGCGAGACAACGACCGCCCGGACTCGCTCGAGTACGCCGGCTACTTGCTCGCTGCGATCTCCGGGGCCGTCGCGCTCGTGCTGCCCGCCCACCCCACGGTCGTCTGGTTGGCGGAGCCCGATGGCTACGTCGCGCCCATCGAGCGCTGGGTGCTGTCGGTGTTGCATGAGGAGGCCGATCTCGATCGCGTCCTTGCCACCGTGCTCTTCACGGACGTCGTCGGCTCCACCAAGAAGGCCGCCGAGCTCGGCGACGCCCGCTGGAGTGAGCTGCTCGAGTGCCAGAACGCCGCCGTGCGGGCGCTACTGGCCCGCTACCGCGGGCGCGAGGTCAAGACGATGGGCGACGGCTTCCTGGCCACCTTCGACGGCCCGGCCCGGGCGGTGAAGTGCGCCCAGGCAATCTGCGAGGTCGTGAGGCCGCTCGGCCTCGAGGTGCGGGCCGGCTGTCACACCGGCGAGATCGAGCTGCTGGGCGAGGAGGGCGCCGATGTGGGCGGCATCGCCGTCCACATCGGCGCCCGCGTCGGCGCCCTGGCCGGCCCCTCCGAGGTGCTCGTCTCCTCGACCGTCAAGGACCTCGTGGCCGGTTCGGGCCTTGCCTTCGAGGATCGCGGCGAGCACGAGCTCAAGGGCGTGCCGGGAGCTTGGCGGCTGTACGCCGCAGTGCTTTAGCCGACCGGACTCGCGCCCGGTCCAGCCTCAGGGGAGGAGTGCGTGATGGGCAGACACACGGATCTGTTGCTGGCCGCGCCCAGCCGGATCAGTCCTCAGCCCCCGATCGTCTCCTTGCCGACGTAGGGTACGAGGGCGGGCGGCACGGCGATGGTGCCGTCGACGCGCTGGTAGTTCTCCATGATGGCGATGATCGTGCGGCCCATGGCGATCGTCGTGCCGTTCAGGGTGTGCACGAAGCGCGGGCCGGCGTCGGTGCGGAAACGGCAGTTCAGGCGGCGCGCCTGGTAGTCGGTGCAGTTCGAGCAGCTCGTGACCTCGCGGTAGCGCTCCTGACCGGGCATCCAGGCCTCGCAGTCATACTTCTTGGCGGCCGGCGCGCCCAGGTCGCCGGCGGCGATGTTGACCAC
>DATIYD010000028.1:0-3761 GCA_035517975.1 Thermoleophilia bacterium
CGATCGTCGTGGATCCAGGAGCAGTGCTCGCGGATGTTGGCCATCTCGACCACGTACGGGTTGAGCCCGGCCTGCGCGGCCGCCCGGCGGAAGGTCGTCTCGTGCATGTGCGGCGAGCAGGCGCAGACCACGACGCCCGTCAGATGCTCGTCCTCGATCGCCTTCTTGATGAGCTGCTGACCGGGGTCGGAGCACATGTACTTGTAATCGGTGGCGACGACCACGCCGGGGTGCTCGCGCAAGGCGTCGGCGACCGCGGCGCAATCGACGGTGCGGTTGATGTTCTCGCCACAGTGGCAGACGAAGACGCCGATGCGGCTCATGAGGCCCCGCTTTCGGCGGAGCCGGTGCCCGCGGTCGGGGCACCGGCGGAGGTGGCGCCGGCCTTCTCGCGGGCGGCCGCCTTCGCGGCCTTCGCCGCTTCGCGCTCGGCCGCGGCGGCCGCCGCCCTGTCGGCCTCGCGCGCGAGGTGCGCGAAGAGCGGCTGCGTGTCGACGAAGTGGCGCTCGAAGCCGAGGCTCGCCAGGGGCAGGCCCAGGGCGAGGCCGACGAGCTGGGTGATGTAGAGCACCGGCATGGGCGGCTCGCCACGCAGGCTCATGGCGCTTTGGCGAAAGTCGAGGTTGGCGTGGCACAGGGGGCAGGCGGCCAGGATGGCGTCGGCGCCGCAGCGCCGGGCGTCGTCGATGATCGCCCGCGAGAGGCGCAGCACCGAGCTCGTGCGCGACACCGAGAAGGCGCCGCCGCAGCACTCGACGGCCATGTTCCAGCTCACCGGGTTGGCCGCGCAGGCGCTGATCACGTCGTCCATGCCGGTCGGCCGCTCGGTGTCGTCGAAGCCGGTGATCGCCGCCGGGCGCACCAGCAGGCAGCCCCAGTAGGCGGCGATGTTGAGATGCTCGAGGGGGTTGGGCTCGAGGCGCGCAGCGACGCGCTCCTCGATCGCGGGCGCCAGTCCCTGCAGCAGCTCGACGATGCTGAGCACGCGCACGGAGTTGGCGAACGGCCGGCCCAGCACCTCGGGCACCTTGGCGGCCATACCGGGTTCGTCGGCCACGGCGTGGACGGCGCCCGAAAGACGGTTGTAGCAGGCGGCGCAGGGGGCGAGGACCTCGTCGGCCCCCTGGGCTTCGGCGAGCGCCAGGTTGCGGGCCGGAAGGGCTACGCCGAGCAGGTGGTCGGCGACGTGCGCCGAGCTTGCCCCGCAGCAGCTCCAGTCGTCGATCTCGCGCAGGTCGAGCTCGAGCGCCGCCGCGACGGCCAGCAGGCTCTCCTCGTACTCGCGCGAGGTGCCGTGCATCGAGCAGCCCGGGTAGTAGGCGAGCGTCACTGGGCGCCCCGCTCGCGTTTGCAGGCGACCATGATCGCCTTGACCTCGTCGACGCCGGCGATGCGCTGGGCCCGCAGCGGCAGCTTGCCGCGGCGCAGCATGGCGGGCGCCACGGCGACGTCCTGCAGCAGGGCGCCGCTACGCAGCTTGTACTGCATGATCAGGCCGACCTCCGAGAGGCGGCCCGTCGTGCGGATCTGCTCGAGGAACGATTCGTGAAAGGCGCGGATGTTGCGTGGCGCGTGCTCGGTGCCCTCGGTGGCGGCGAGCTCGCGCAGCGCGTCGATCACGCGCGCCGGGTCGACGTCTTTGGGGCAGCGGGCGCTACAGGTCTCGCAGGTGAGACACAGCCACAGGGAGTCGTCGCGGAAGAGCCGCTCGCGGTCGTCGGCCAGTGTCAGGCGCATGATGTCGTGCGGCGGCAGCGTCATCTCGGCGCCCATCGGACACCCGGCCGAGCACTTGCCGCACTGGTAGCAGCGCGCCACGTTGAGACCGGCCGTGCGCCGCAGGTAGGCGGTCAGGGGCTCGCGCGAGCCCGGGGAGCTGTGGTCGGTCGTGGTGTTCGTGGCGCCTGCCTCTCGTCGAGAGGACCGTGGGCGGCGGTCCGGCTAACGGGCGACGAGCCGGCCTGCGCCGCTCGTCTGCACGGAAAAAGCTACGTTCACAGTGTAAACGCGTCGCCCAATTCGGGCAATGCTTGTCCGTTTTTTCACAAGCCCCATGGCCGACGAGAGGCTACCCGCGAGCCGCACGCCCTCAAACGGTGCGAGAGGCGTCGCTCGGGCCGGTGGGACGCGTCACGCGGGGTGCCGGCGAACTGCTCTCGTCAGCGCCGTCGCCTCAGGGGAACGCGATCGGCGCGATCGCCCAGGCCGGGAAGCTCCCGTCGGCCAGCAGCAGGTGCCGGTTGGTGCCATCGGCGTTGACGATCCACAGTGAGCCCTGCAGGCCGTTCGCCTGGGCGACCGTATAGGCGATCTGCGAAGCCTTCGGCGTCCAGGCGAGCGACGTGATCGGCCGCTTGGTCGAGACGATGGCCGAGACCCTGGCGGCGCCGACCGGCCAGATCAGCAGCGAGTCGTTGTTGCCGCCGAAGCTGCCCTGGGCACCGCCGAGGGCGAGGCGAGGGGCGTGCGCCGTCCAGGAGGCGGGCGCGGGCCAGACGAGACCCGTCGCGTGCAGCCGTTGGGCGCCATTTGTGCCGTAGACGGTGCAGCCGAAGCCGATGTCGCTGCCGGTCTGCATCGTCGCGACCATCGTCCCGTCGGGCGAGATCAGCGGATAGCTGAACTGGTCGCCGTCCAGCTCGAGCGGTGCTTGACCGGTGGCCACCGTCGAGACGCTCAGGTCGTCGGCGTCGTAGACGCGGAGCTGCTCGGCGACCGCGGTGCTCGATGCCGCACCGTAGGTGACGAAGGCGAGGCGCGTGCCGTCGGCCGACGATGAGACCGCGACGCCCTTGACGACGTGCCCGGCGCTGTCCTTCACGGCCTCGCCCGAGTTCCTGGCGACGTCGCGCAGCCAGAGCGTGCCGTCGGCGCGATAGCTCTTGGCGCCCACCGGAAAGTACGACGCGACGAGCTGGGTCGCGCCGACCCACGCGAAGCTCTCGACGTTCGCCGGCGCGATCCCGACGCCCACCTGGTAGAGCTGCTTTGTGTGCGCGTTGTAGACGAAGAGGCTGCTCGTCATGTTCGTATCGCTCACGGCGCGCAGGAACGCCAGCCGCACGCCGCCGGGCGCCCAGGCGAGGTCGCGGATCGGTCCGCCGCTCGGGGCGACGAGCTGCTTCACCGTGCCGGAGCCGTTGACCACACTGATGCCGTTGGCCTTGGGGCCGCTGGCCACGGCTACGACGAGCTGCGTGTTCGTGACCGCCGACGGAGTCGGCGACGGAGAGGCGGCCGTCGTGGCGCTGGCCGAGGCGGTGACGGTCACGGTGGCGGCGGGCGACGGCGAGCCGCCGCAGGCGGCGACGCCCGCCGCCACGACGACGGCGAGCAGGGCTACCGCTGGCAGGGCGATCGTTCTCATCGGTGCTGGTCTCCTTGGTCGGCGGCTCGCGACCTTTCGGCGGGACGATGCCGCCGGAAACGACGCGGCCTTTCGGGCGCTGGGTGCCGCTGGCCTTAGGCTTTCTGTGGGCGGGCGTCCATCCCTCGCGCGAGGACCAGCAGGAGCAACGCGGCGAGGGCCGCCGTGGCGGCGCCGAAGGCGAAGGTCGCCCAGGGTCCGACGGCCACCCACAGGGCGCCGCCGATGGCGCTGGCCGCAAAGCTTGCGACGCCGATCGAGGTGTCAAAGAAGCCCATCGCCGAGGCGCGCTCGGCGTCGGGCGCCGTGCGGCTGATCAGGGCCTTCGTCGTGCCTTCAGTGGCGGCGATGTAGAGGCCGTAGGCGGCGAAGAGCACGGCGACCAGCGCCATGC
>DATIYD010000029.1:0-10488 GCA_035517975.1 Thermoleophilia bacterium
ACGACGACCGCCGCCGAGCCGGTGGTGCTCGGCGCCTGGGTGAGCCCCGGCGCCCACGTGAACGCGGTGGGGGCCTACACGCCGGCCACCCGCGAGCTCGACTCCGCTCTCGTGGCCGGGGCTCGTCTCTACGCCGACCGCCGCGAGTCGCTGCTCAGCGAGGCCGGCGAGTTCCTGATCCCAAAGAGCGAGGGCCTGGTCGGCGACGACCACGTGGTGGGCGAGATCGGCGAGCTGCTGCAGGGCAAGGTCGAGGGGCGCACGTCGGCCGACCAGATCACCCTGTTCAAGTCGCTCGGCATCGCGATCGAGGATCTCGCCGCGGCCCACCACGTGTACACCAGGGCAAGGGAGCGCGACCTGGGCACCTGGGTCGAGATCGGCGGCCGGCACTTCGGCAGCGCCGGCGGCTGAGGCGGGGCACGGGCCGCACCCGGGTGCGGCCCTTCAGGCGTCCGCGTTCACGAGCTCGGCGAGAGCCTCGATGACGGCGAGGCCGTCGTCGCGCACGACCAGGTCGGCGTTACGGGCGATCGGCGCGTGCTCGTCGGGATTGAGGGCGACGATGAAGCCGGCCCGCTCGATGCCCCAGTACAGCGCCGGCGCGCCCGAGGCGCCGGCGACGATGCACAGCTCCGGTGTCGCGCGCGAGCCCGAGACGCCGACCAGCCGGTCGGCCGGGGCCCAGGCGTTCATGACCACCGGCCGGCTGACGCCGAAGTCGGCGCCCATGTGCCGCGCCGCCCGGGCGATGCGCTCGAGTCGCGCGCGGTCGCCGGCCCCGTAGCCGGCGACCACCAGGAACCGGCTGCGGACCAGGTCGATCGCGGGCGGCGCGTCGAGCAGCTCGAGATCGGTGAAAGAGGCCTCGCCCGCCTCGCCCGCGTCGCCCGCGGAGCCCGCCTCGCCTGCCTCACCCGTGACAGCCGTCGCATCCGTTCTCGAGAGCACGACGTGGTCGACCGGCGGGATCACCGCGCCGCGGTCGTCGTTCCAGCACGCGTCGAGGGTCACGCACCAGCGTCGTCCCGACAGCTCGAACCGGCCCCGCAGGTGGCCCGAGTAGACCGCGGCGTGTCCGTGCAGGCGGCCGGTGGCGAGCTCGAGATCGAGCGCTCCGGTCAGGGCGGCGGCGCCGGTGCGGCAGGCCAGACGGGTGGCGAGCTCGATGGTGCCCGCGCCGGCGGCGGCGAGCACGAGCGCGACGTCGTGCTCATGCATGGCGCCGGCCAGCGCACCGGCCATCAGGTCGGGCCGCCGCGCCGGCACCCTCACCAGGCGCACGTCGCGCGTGGGGGCGAGCTCGACGAGACGCTCGCGGTCGCCCTCGTCGCCATGGAAGACGAGAGTCTCGCCGGTGAGCTCGCCCTTCAGGCCGTCGCGCAAAAAGGCGGCCAGCGCGCCGGCTTGGGTGGCGCAGGCCGATATCGCGTGCTCGCGGTCGCCGGTCGCGTCGATGACTGCCACCAATCTCACGGCTTCGGCGGACGCGTACGGTGGGGAAGAAGACGATGCCCCAGGTTGGAACGCGCCGGCCGATGGGGAGGATGATGGCTCGAGGTCGTGGTAGGGCTCATCAGGTGGGGAGTATACGGGCCTTGGCGCGACCGAGATCGCTGGCAACGGTGCGACGGGGTGTGGTGTCGAGCCAAGTGGGGACGAGGCGCGCGTCACAGCCCTCAGCCGCGCCCGCAGGTATGTGTCGTAGAGCGCCCTCGCCTTGGCCTGCGGCGTCGGACCATCGACGAGTGTCCCGGCGCGCGTGCGGTCGATCGGCACGAGGCCGGTCAGCCTGCGGGCCTGCTCGCGGCAGGCCGCGGCCATGCCGCTGCCGAGGGCTTCGGCCGTCAGCACGTCGAGCGGCTCGTCGCGATGGGCGAGCCGCTCCTTGAGGGTGGGCGCCCGCAAGCTCGAGACGACCGCGTTGCCGATGGCGAGCACACAGGGTCCGCGCAGCGTCAGGCGAGCGAGGCCGTCGTCGGTCGCGCAGGTCGCTCGCAGGCGGCCGTCGGCGAGCACTTCGAGCGCGGTGACCTGCGAAAGGCACGGCCAGCCGAGCTCCTCGGCCACCCGGAACGGCACGGTGCCGCCGTCGCCGGGCCCGCTGCGACAGCCCAGGACGACCAGGTCGCTCTGGTCGACGTCGTGCGCGTACCATGCGATGAGCGCGGCCACCACGGCGGGCGCGAAGTCGAGGTCGGGCGCGGTGTCCCGGGTGTCCGTGGCGTCACGCTCGCTCTGCGTGGCGTCACGTTCGCTCTGCGTGGCGTCGCGCTCGCTCTGTGCCGCGCCGGGATCGATCCGGGTGGCACGCTCGTACCCCAGGGCGGTCAGGGTCTTCAGGTACGGTTCGACCTCGCGGCCGCCGATCGAGACCGCGCTGAGCTCGACGGGGGGCGCGCCGGCCGGCGCGCCCCCCGTCGCCCGGGTGGCCGTGGCCCGCTGCGTCGCCGGGCCGTCGGCCGCTCGCAGGGCCAGCTCGATGGCGCTCTCGTCGAAACAGTTGAGGATGCGCCGCACATAGCGCGTCTCGACGCCGCGCGTAGCCGCCGCGGCCCAGTCGGCGTCGCGCAGCAGCTCGAAATCGGGCGTGACCTTGAAGGCGACGAGGATACGCACGGGGAGCTTCAGTCCGCCCGTGGGTGCGCGGCCGGCCGATCGCGGCCCTGTCGGCCCCGAGGGCTCATGCCGGCAGGATCGTCCCCTTGTTCATGACGCCGTGGGGGTCGAAGGCCCGCTTGAGCTCCTCGAGCATGAAGTACGACGAGCCGTACTCGTCCTTCACCCAGGGCACGCGCGCCTTGCCGATGCCGTGATGGTGCACGATCGAGCCGCCGAAGCGCAGCGTCTCCTCGCAGATGATCGCGATGATCGGCAGGTAGTACCTGGTCGGCTCGTCTTCGGGGCCGCAGTCGACCAGGTTGTAGAAGTAGTTGAAGTACATGTTGGTGCCGTTGATGTAGCTGTGCGACGAGTGGCCGCCCAGCCTGGTGAGGTCGGGGATCTCGTTGCCGATGCGGGCGATCGCGGCCTCGTAGATGTCGTTGATCGCGCTCCAGTTCGCCGAGATCTCGGTCGTGCGGTTGACGTTGCGCGTCTGGCGGATGCGCTCGTCTTCGGCGGCGATCTTGTCGGGGCCCCAGCAGAGGTCGTTGAACCAGGTCTCGATGTAGCGGCCGTCGACCTGGTGGCACTCGGGGTGGCGGGCGACGATGGCCTCGATGCCCTCGACCGTGGCCTGCACGATGCCGGCCGGTCCCTCGGCCATGAACAGCAGCACGCAGTCGCCGGGCTCGATGAAGTGCGAGAAATGCAGGTCGGCGTCGCCGGGGTCGTAGATGCGCGCGACCGACGGCTTGAAGCCGCCGACCATCACCTCGCGCAGCGCCGCGAAGCCTTCGGTCATGCTGCGATGGGTGTAGCCCAGGAACCTGTTGTTCTGCGGCAGGTAGGGGAAGAGCTTGACCGTGACCTCGGTGATGAAGCACAGTGCGCCCTCGTTGCCGATCACGATGTGGCGGATGTCGGGACCGGCCGCCCGTCGCGGCACGTTCTTGATGCGCGCCACGCGGCCGTCGGCAAAGACGGCCTCGACGCCGACGACCATGTCCTCGATGCCGCCGTACAGGGTCGAGAACTGGCCGATGCTGCGGGTCGCCACGAGACCGCCCAGGTGAGCGACCGGCTTGGACTGCGGCGAATGGCCGGTCGTCAGACCCTGTTCGCGGGCGGCGTCCTCGAGCGCCTGCAGCGGCACGCCGCACTGGCAGGTCGCCTGCATGTCGTAGGCGTCGAGCGAGACGATGCGGTTCATCGGCGAGCCGTCGAGCACGATCGAGTCGGGCACGATCGTCTCGAGGCCGCCCTCGGTCGCGGTGTGGCCGGTGCGCGGCACGACGTTCACGCCGTGCGCGCCGGCGAAGGCCAGGACCTCGGCGACCATCTGCGTGCTGCGCGCCATGACGACGGCCGCCGGCACCGGCAGCGTGTGCACGTCGAAGATGTTCTCGAGCTTGCGGAAGTTGTCGACGCTGCTCTCGCGCAGGACGGCCTCGTCGGTCACCACGTCCTGCGCTCCGACGATGCTCTGCAGGCCGGCGACGATCTCTGCTCTGCTCAGGTGCATTCCACGTTCCTTTGTCGGTTCAGGCTGGGGCGTTGGGGGGCCGGGTGGCTCACCGCCTCTACCGGAAGATCGGGTACGAGCGCTCGAGGACGCCGTCGGTGGCGTCGCGGATCGTGGGATACACGCTCTCGTTCATCTGCCGGTAGAGGGCCGCGCTCGCGGCGTCGGGGGCAAACGACTCGCGCTCCTTGGTCATGCGGGCGACGGCGGTCTCGAAGTCGGGGTACACGCCGGCCGCCACGGCCGCGCAGATCGCCGCGCCCAGGCTGGCACCGCCGCTTGCCACGCTGCGCGACGCCGGAATGCCGAAGACGTCGGCGAAGATCTGCATGAACAGCGAGCTGCTCGCCCCGCCGCCGCTCACCACGATGGTCTCGAGGACGATGCCGAGCTCGAGGCACATGGCGTCGATGC
The DNA here is from genome assembly GCA_035517975.1 of Thermoleophilia bacterium. GTDB lineage: Bacteria > Actinomycetota > Thermoleophilia > UBA2241 > UBA2241 > Bog-752. Next base: position 4,541 of record DATIYD010000029.1, read on the forward strand.
GGCCCTTCATGGTCAGGGCGATGGCCTCGAGGATCGAGCGGTAGATATGGCCGCGCGTGTGGCGCGCGTCGAAGCCGATCATGAGGCCCTTGCGGAAGGGGTGGTCCTCGGGGGCGAGCCAGTCGAGCACGGTCATGAGGCCGTCGCTGCCGGCCGGCACGCCGGCGGCCTCGCGTTCGAGGTACACCTCGCGCGAGAGGCCCGCGGCCGCGGCGGCGGCGGCGAGCTCGGCGCCCAGCAGGTCGAGGTACCAGCTGATCGTCCACATGCCGCGCCTGATGCCGTGGCTCTCGTAGAGGTAGCGCCGGGGCACGCAGGCGAAGTTGGTCCAGAACTCGCGGGGCGCCCTGGCGTTGTCGTGGCCGTGCACCATGGCGGCGATGTAGGTGCCGAGCGAGATCAGCGCCCTGGTGCCGTCGAGCGAGCCCGAGCCGAGCGCCTCGACCGCCTTGTCGTTGGCGGTGGTCACCACGGGGATGCCGGCCGGCAGGTCGCAGGCGGCGGCCGCCTCGGCGGTGAGGGGGCCGGCCACGTCGCCGGGCATCTGCAGCTCGACCAGCATGTCGCGCGGGATGTTCCAGTGCGCGAGCACGGCCGGGTCGTCGCTCCACTGCCAGGTGTCGGTGTCGATCGGCCACTGGCCCTCGATGTTGTTGGCGGCCGAGTCGCGGAAGCGCCCGGTGAGGCGGTGGGTGATGTAGCCCGACGAGGTGGTCACGTAGGCGGTCTCGGGCGCGCCGTAGGTGTACGGCTGATAGGCGCGCTCGTCCATCCAGCTCATGACCGGCGCCGAGAGCGACCCGTCGGCCTTCAGGAAGGCGCGTTCGCAGCGGATGGTGCACAGGCCGACGCCGACGATGTCGGCCGGGTCGCCGGGAAAGTGCGCCATGGCCTGCCGGCTGGCGGCGACGATCGAGTCCCAGAGATCGTCGTCGGGGTGCTCGACGATGCCGTTGCGCGGCCGGCTCATGGGGCGCAGGAGCTCGCGGCCCTGGCAGACCACGTTGCCCTCGAGGTCGAAGACGACGACCTTGGAGCTCTGCGAGCCCCCGTCGATGCCGACGATGTACTTGCCCGCCATGGTTCCTTTCGCCTTCGTTCTCACACGTCGTGTGCGGTTCTCACTGCAAGAGGCCGCGGCGACCGCTTGCCGTCAGCCTAGCGGACGAGGTAGCCGCCATCCACCAGCAGGATCTGGCCGTTCACGTAGTCCGACGCCCGGCTGGCCAGAAAGACGACCGCCCCCATGAGGTCGGCCGGGTCGCCCCAGCGGCCCGTCGGGATGTGGTCGAGGACGCGCTGGTTGGTGACGGGGTCGCTGCGCGTCTGACGGGTGATCTCGGTCGCGTAGTAGCCGGGCGCGATGCCGTTGACCTGCACGTTGTGCTGGGCGAGCTCGTCGCAGTAGGCCCTGGTGAGGCCGGCGATGCCGTGCTTGGTGGCCGCGTAGGCCGGCGACCACTGCCCGCCGAGAAAGGTGAAGACCGAGCAGATGTTGATCATCTTGCCGCTGCGCCGGGGGATCATGTGGCGCGCCGCCTCGTGGCTCATCTCAAACGCGGCCGTGAGGTTGACGGCCACGGTCGCGTCCCACTGCGCCCGGCCGAAGTCGAGGACCTCGGCGAGCGGGCAGACGCCGGCGCTGTTGACCAGGATGTCGAGCGAGCCGAAGCGCTCGACGCAGCGGTCGACGATGCTCGCCGGCACACCCGCCTCGGTGATGTCGGCCTTGAGGAACTCGTACCGCGCGCCTTCGGCCTCGATCAGGGCGCCGGTCGCGCCGTCGTCGTCGACGACGCTCGGCACCAGCACGTTCGCGCCGGCCTTGGCGAGCGCCAGGGCGAACGCCCGCCCGAGCCCGGTGTTGCCGCCGGTCACGATCGCGTTCTTGCCCTCGAGCGAGAAGAAGCCCATCCCGAACTCTGTGATGTCCATCGCAGTCGTTCTCCTTTGACCGGCGATCCGGCGAAAAGTTCGTCGCGGCGCAGCAGCGGGCGAACCTTCTGCCGTCGTGCGCCTTACCGACGGTATTCTACGTCATTCCGGGGCGAGCTCGGCGGGAAAGCCGGGCGCCCGCAGGTCGGTGCCCACCGCGTCTTCGAGCATCTTCACCACCATGGGCGACTGCGCGCCGCCGCCGTACAGGGCCCGCGCCCGGGCGAACTGCTGCTCCGTGACCGCGGCGAGCTCGAGCGGCACGCCGAACTCGCGGCCCATCATGTGCGCGAAATGCAGGTCCTTGCGAGCCAGATCCATGGTGAAGTTGATGTTGTAGCTGCCGTTCAAGATGAGCTGGCCCTCGGTCTCGTGCACGAAGCTGTTGCCCGAGCTCGCCTTGATCACGTCCCAGGCGAGCTTGAGGTCGACGCCGCCGCGCTTGGCCAGCATGAGCGCCTCGCCGTCGGCCACGAGGTGGATGAAGGCCAGCATGTTGGTGATCACCTTGATGACCGAGGCCTTGCCGAGCTCACCGATGTAGAACACCCTGCCGCCCATGGCCTCGAAGGCCGGCAGATGGGCGGCAAAGACGGTCTCGTCGCCGCCGACCATCACGGTGATCATGCCGGCCGCGGCCCGATGCACGCCGCCCGTCACGGGCGCCTCGAGCGTGGCGACGCCGCGCTCGGCCGCCAGGGCGGCGAGGCGCTGCAGCTCGTGCAGGTCGTTGGTGCTCATGTCGATCCAGGTGCCGCCGACGGCCAGGCCCTCGAGGATGCCCTGTGCACCGCTCACCGTGGTGGCGACGGCCTCGGGTGAAGGCAGGCAGGTGACGACCGTGTCGCTGGCGCGGGCGACCTCGGCGGGCGAACCCGCCCAGACGGCGCCGGCAGCGAGCAGCTCGCGTGCCGTGGCCGGGTCGAGGTCGTACACGGTCAGGGCAAAGCCGGCGCGCAGCAGGCTGCCGGCGAGATGCCGGCCCAGGCTGCCGAGCCCGATGTACCCGATGCTCATGGTCACGCTGCCTCCGATCGGTGGGGGGTGGTAGGCGACCGCTCGGCCGTGGCGGCCTACTGGCGCCGCGCGCGGCGCACGGCCTCGGGGTCGGCCCGGCAGATGGCGGCGAGCTCGTCGAGCTGGTCGGCCGGCAGCAGCGGGCCGCGGGCGTCGTGAGCGGCGAGCAGCTCGCCCACCGCCTCGCGGGCCGTGTCGACCTCGGTGCGGCCTTCGCTGAGCCACTGCTCGTAGGAGAGGCGATCGGAGACGGCCGGCAGCAGGTGCTCGCCGGCCCGGATGCGGCGCGCCGTGTCCTTTTCGCGCAGAAAGCCGCCGCCGGGCCCCACACGCTCGATCGACGCTGCGGCCAGGGTGGCCTCGCTCACCTCGACCGGCGAGCGCAGGCGCCGCACCATGGCGGCGATCTCGTTGTCGATCACCGACTGCGGCAGGTACATCGTGTTGTGCGAGTCGATCAGGCCCCACCCCGAGACGATGTCGGGATCGGCCCCACAGACGGTGGCCGCCTTGAGCGCCTTTTCGTAGCCGGCCTGAACGCCGGGGTGCTTGGCGTCGGTCGACAGGGCGGGGCTCAGGGTCGGCACCCCGAGGTAGTGGCCGACCTCGGTGGCCATGACCGCCATGAGGGCGCTTTCGACGCAGCCCAGCGAGAAGGTGGTGCGGAGCATGTCGAGCACGCCCGAGCCGAAGCAGAACACGAGACGCGCGCCCGGCGCGGCCACCTGGAAGGCCGTCGCCACACCGAGGAACTCGGCCACGGCCTGGGTCACGGTCCCCGCCAGGGTGACCGGCGAGGTGGCGCCGGCGATCGTCATGGAGTAGACCTCGACGGGCACGCCGCGGGTCGAGAGGGTGAGGTGGGCGTCGAGCGCGGAGCCGTCGACCTGGAGCGGCGAGGCGGCGGTGCAGACGGTCGAGAAGCGGGGCCGGGCGGCGAAGCCGGCCCGGTCGCCGCCGAGCAGCTCGCTCAGGCGCAGCACGGCGTCGATCTCGCGGGGGCAGTCGATGAACGAGACGTGCGCCGTGGTCTCGGTCAGCATGGTGAAGTACTCGAGCAGCTCGCGGCGCTCGAGCGGCACGTCGGTGGCGCTGACCTGGGTGGACATGATGTCGAGCTCGGGCAGCTCGTCCATGAGGGCCGTGCAGTCGCGCAGGTCCTGCAGGGTGCTCGGGCGGCGCAGCCCCGTGCGCAGATCGAGGGTCTTGGCCACACAGCCGCTCGGCGTGAAGCGCAGCGGCTGGCCGGGCCCGAGGACGGCGTCGTCGGCCGGCGTCGCGCCGGCCAGCACGAACGTGCGCGGACAGAGCGCGAGAGCCCACTCGACGAGCTCGCGCGGCAGCCGGGCCAGGCCGGTCGCCGGGTCGACGGCGGCGCCGCGCTCGGCCAGCAGCGCCAGCGCCCGCGATCCGGCAAAGCGCATGCCGGTGGTGGCGAGCAGCTCGATCGCGTGGTCGGCGATGCCGCTCTTCTCGCCTTCTGAGAGCCACGTCGTGTGTGCCTTCATGGCCGCGCCACGCCTCCGGTCGCCGCGGGCGGTCGGAACGGGTGGCGCGGCGGCGTCGCGCGGCTCCGGCGCCGTCGCAGGCACGATGTCACCGCGTCTCGGCGCTGTCAAGCAGGCTGCGCGGCTTCTCGTCGCGCTTCGCTCGAAACGCCTTTGTTTTCAACGAGGAACATGCTAGTGTCGCGAGAATCAGCAGCGAATCGTCACGAACGCCGAGAAATCGTAAGGGGGGACGCCGTGGTCAGAGCGGGCGAGGCGCCGTTCGGCGAGGTCAGGCTCGACGAGCTCGACCGTCGCATCATCAACCTTCTGCGGCCCAACGCGCGGCGGTCGTGCGCGAGCATCGCCCGCACGGTCGGGGTCTCCGAGCCGACCGTGCGCACCCGGGTCGACCGGCTGGTCGCGCGCGGCGCCATCCTGCCCATGGCCCGCGTCAACCCGGCGGCCATCGGCTTTCCGGTCGATGCCATGGTGGGCATCCGCGTCGTGCGAGGCTTCGCCAAGGGCGTGGGCGCCCGCCTCGCGGCCATGGAGAACGTCTCGTATGTGGGCTACACGACCGGCTCGTTCGACCTGTTGATCGAAGCTCACCTGCCCGACAACGAAGGCCTCTACAAGTTCCTGAACGAAGACCTCGAGGAGATCGAAGGCATCGCCCACACCGAGACCTGGCATATCCTGCGCACCGACAAGGTGAACTTCGAGTGGGAGGGCGAGAACGTCGGCAAGCGACCGCTCGCCGAACCGGACGAAGGGGGAGGAGCAGCGTGAGCAGCGAAGGGCGGGTGCCGACCCGTATGGCCGACGGCACCTTCGTGCGGCTGGCTCGCAGCGAGATCAGGGCCGATCTCGAGGCCGGTTCCGAGGCGGGCGCGAACCGGGCCAAGGTGCCGCCGCTTGCCGCCGACGAGATCGATCATCTGCTCGACATCTACGCCTCGCCGGCGCGCTTCACCGGCGTCGACGTGGGCGACGAGGTCGTGCTGTCCTGCGACGGCACCGGCATGAAGACGCACGCCACGCGCATCCAGGACCTGCAGTCCTACGAGCAGTGGATGGGCGCCGACCTGCTCGAGCTCTGCGTCGGCGACTACTCGCTCAAGGTCGTGCGCACCATCCTCGCCTACGAGGCCCAGTACATGCACGATGCCCAGCTTTGCACCGTGGCGCCGCTGCAGTACGGCGTCATGCCCAACCTGGGCCTCTACTCCAAGCCCGACGGCCCCTGCGACAACTGGAACGAGCTCCTGCCGCTGGGTCGCATCGCCGAGGCGCGGGCCGCCCAGGAAGAGGCCGTCGAGATGGCCGTCACCGACATGGTCCACCTCGCCGATTCGCAATACCAGGCCGGCGCCGACGCCATCGACTGGGACACGACCGGCGCCTCGGGCGACCCCGAGTTCCTGGCGGCGCTGCGCGCCACCGCCATCATCCGCGCCAAGTACCCCGACCTCGGCGTGCAGCTCGGCATGGCCGGCGAGTTCGTGC
>DATIYD010000030.1:0-7268 GCA_035517975.1 Thermoleophilia bacterium
GTACTCGGCCGCGTCTGCCCGCGCTACTGCGAGCCCGAGTGCCGCCGCGGCCAGGTCGACGACCCGATCGCCATCTGCGCCCTGCATCGGGCGGCCGGCGATCGCAGCCCGGCCAGGCTCACGCGCGGCGCCGACACCGGCAAGCGCGTCGCCGTGATCGGCGGTGGCCCGGCCGGCCTTTCGGCCGCCTGGTATCTCACCCGCGCCGGCCACGCCGTGACCATCTACGACCGCAACGACAAGCCCGGCGGCATGCTGCGCTACAGCGTGCCGGCGTTCCGCCTGCCCGACTCGGTGCTCGACCGCGAGCTCGAGCCGCTCTGGCAGGCCGGCGTGCGCTTCGTCGACGGCGTCGGCCTGGGCAGCGAGGTCACCCTCGAGGGCCTGCTCCAGGCCGGCATCGACGCCGTCTTCGTGGGCGTCGGCGCCTGGCGCGGCCGCAGCGCCCGCCTGGCGGGCGCCAAGGCCGCGCTCGACGGCCTCGAGTTCCTGCGCGCCCTGCGCGACGGCAGAAAGCCGCGCCTGGCCAAGACCGTCGCCGTGATCGGCGACGGCGTCACCGCCCTCGACGCGGCCCGCTCGGCCGTGCGCCTCGGCGCCAAGAGCGTGACGGTCATCGCCCGTCACGGCGCCGACGCCCTGCCGGCCGGCGCCCGCGCCTTCGTCGCCGCGCGCGACGAGGGCATCGAGTTCGTCTTCACGGCCGAGGCCAAGAAGGTCATGAGCGACCGCAACGGCAAGGCCACCGGCGTCGAGTGCGTCGCCCTCACGACGGGCCCCGACGGCAAGCTGCGCGCCGAGCGCGGCTCGAGCTTCGTCGTGGCGGCCGGCAGCGTCATCACCGCCGCCGAGTACACCCCCGACGTGGGCGACTCCGACGAGGAGCTCGGCTTCACGCCCTGGGGCACCCTCGAGGCCGACCAGTTCACCGGCCGCACCCAGACCCCCGGCGTCTTCGCCGGCGGCGACGCCGTCTCGGCGTCGAAGTCGGCGATCCACGCGGTGGCGGCCGGCAAGCGCGCCGCCCTGGCCATCGACGCCTGGCTGGCCGGCGACGACCTCGACACGCTCGAAGCCGACCTCGCTCTCTACGCCGGCCTGCCGTATCTCGATCAGCTCCACGACGCCGACAAGCTCTCCGACGTCGGACGCAAGCTCGTCGAGACCTCGCCGGTGTGGCTCAAGATGGGCGTCGCCGCCCCCGCCGCGCCGCGCGCCAAGATGCCGACGTCGCCGGTCGCCAAGCGCGTCGCCGGCTTCGACGAGGTCGAGAAGGGCCTCTCGCCGGCACAGGCCAAGGCCGAGGCGGCGCGCTGCCTGCAGTGTGTCTGCCCCTCCAACGGCGAGTGCGAGCTGCAGCGCCTGGGCGTCGAGTACGCCGTCACCGACAACGACCTCGTGGTCGCGGGCGGCCTGGTGCGCCAGGTCGAGCCGGCCCACGAGCATCCCTTCATCCGCCGCGACATGAGCCGCTGCATCGCCTGCGGGCGCTGCGTCCGGGTCTGTCGCGACGTCGCCGGGCCGGCCTGCTACGACTTCTCGGGCCGCGGCTTCGCTATCGAGGTCGACACGCCCTACGGCGAGGCCCTCCAGCTGGCCGACTGCATCACCTGCGGCCGCTGCGTGACCGTCTGCCCGACCGGCGCGCTCACCATGAACGAGCGCGAGCTGCGTTCGTTCCGCAACGACGAGTCGCGCTGCATCATGTGCCACCAGTGCGTCGACGTCTGCCCGGCCGACGCCATCAAGGAGACCAACGTCTTCGAGCAGGCGCGGGGTCGCTGGCACGAGCTCGTCGCCCAGGGCTCCAAGCTGGCCGGCGGGCACCGCATGTGCGCCGGCTGCGGCGCGCCCATCGTGGTGCGCCAGGTGCTCATGGGCACCGAGGACCCGGTCGTCGTGGCGGCCGCCACCGGCTGCCTCGAGGTCTCGACCACGATCTACCCCTACACCTCGTGGACCGGCAGCTACATCCACACCGCCTTCGAGAACGCGGCGGCCACGCTGTCTGGCGTCGAGACCGCCTTCCGCTCGCTCAAGAAGCAGGGCAAGCTCGAGGACAACGTCAAGTTCATCGCCTTCGGCGGCGACGGCGGCACCTACGACATCGGCCTGCAGTCGCTGTCGGGCGCCATGGAGCGCGGCCACAACATGCTCTACGTCTGCTACGACAACGGCGCCTACATGAACACCGGCTTCCAGCGCTCGGGCGCCACGCCGGTGGGCGCCTGGACGACCACGAGCCCGGTCGGCAAGGCCGCCGCGGGCAAGATCCAGAACCGCAAGGACCTCACCGACATCATGATCGCCCACGGCCTGCGTTACGTGGCCCAGGCCTCGCCGCACGACCCGCGCGACCTGGTGCGCAAGGCGGCCCGGGCCCTGGCCACCGAGGGCGCCTCGTTCCTCAACGTCATCGCGCCCTGCCCGCGTGGCTGGCGCGCCGACGGGGCCGAGACCATCGAGCTCGCCCGCGAGGCGGTCAACACCTGCTACTGGCCGCTGTTCGAGGTCGAAGACGGGCAGTACAAGCTCACCTACCGGCCGCGTGAGAAGCAGCCGCTCATTCCCTGGCTCAAGAAGCAGGGCCGCTTCGCCCACCTCTTCAAGCCGGGCAACGAGGAGCAGCTGCAGAACCTGCAGGAGTGGGTCGACGACGAGTGGGACAAGCTCCTGCGCAAGTGCGACGAGCCCGCCCAGACCGTCTGGGAGGCCGAGGCGGCCGCCGCCTGCATCCTGCCGGCGGCGCCGGTCAAGTAGCGGCGCTCGCCCCAGAGTGCGAACGACCAAAGGCGGTGGCGTCCTTCTGAAGGACGCCGCCGCCTTCGCTTTGCGACACGGTCTGAATGGTCCTCGCTGCCTGGTCGGCGAGCTGCTGCTAGACTGAGCGGCGGCTACCAGCCGAACGTGCGCGGGGGCCGGTCTTCCTGGGCCGGCCCCCGCCTCGTCTGACCCGCCGCTGGAGCGCCCGGCTGCACCGACGCCTCGCGCGGCGCGAGCCGGGCGTTCGATCGCCGCGCGCTACTCTCCGACGATCTGCTCGAGCTGGGGCGGGGTGACGCCCTGCTTGGCGAGCTTGCGGGCGACCTTCTGGGGGATGAGCTGCAGGAAGGCCTCGTCGTAGCGGAAGCGCCGCCACTCCCCACCCAGGCGCACGACGAGCTCCTCGCCCTCGATACGCAAGGGCAAACCGCGCTTCCGCGCCTCGGCGGCGATGAAGGGAGCGATCAGGTCGCGCCACTCCTCGGGCACGATCTCGCAGACGACGTTGCCGTGGTACTGAGCCGGTTCGAGGGCGCGCTGGGGGTCGAAGACCAGCACCCGGCCGGCGGCCGCCCCCGACATGAAGAACTTGCCGGCGTAGGGCCGCGGCCGCAAAGCCAGCTCACCGCGGGCGTCGGGCTTGGCGAGGCCCATGACGACGTGCAGCGAGTTCTCGCCGCCCGACATCAGGTACTCGAAGGCGTACTCGTTGGGCGAGCCGAAGTGGATCGACTTCAGGCCCGGCGCCGGCGTGAGGCCGTCGGCCAGCATGACCTTGTTCTGGCCGGCCACCGCGAAGCGCGAGCCCGAGTCCCACAGGCTCAGGGTGCCGCCGTGGGCGGCGTAGAAGCAGGTGTTCAGGCCATCCTGCAGCACGAAGAGGTAGCCCGAGTCGGCCTTCATGCCGACGTGGCACTGAGCCTGGCCGTAGAGCCAGATCTCGGCCCCTTCGAGCAGCGCGCCGAGAAAGTCGCCCGACTCGCGGCCGAACAGCTCGACGACCACGCCGCGCGCCGGCGTGCCGTCGTCGTCGGCGAGGTTGGCGCCCAGGTAGCGCGGCCCGCCGAGACAGCCGAAGCCCACCAGGTTGCGCCAGCCCAGGCGCACGGCCTCGGAGACGAAGCGCGAGGCGCAGCTCAGGCCAAAGGCCTCGCTCTCGAAGCCGGCCAGATCGACCACCAGCACGTCGCGGGCCGGGTCAGAGGGCGGCAGCAGATCGTCGCGGGTGTCGGCGGTGAGGCGGGCCCACAGGCCGCCGCCGGCCGCCCGCTGGGCGGGCGGCGAGCCGGCGGCCGCCCGGCCCGCCCCGCTGGCCAGCGTCTCGGGCAGCGTCGGCACCGCGTCGAGCAGGCGAGCGATGCCGCCCTCGGGTCGCCCGTCCGCGTCGCGGCCGCCGTCGGTCAGGTACTCGATCGAGGAGAGCGCCTTGTCGCCCAGGTCACAGAGGGCGACGCGCTTGCGCAGCTCGGCCAGCACGCGCAGGGCGCAGGCGCGGGCGGCGTCGCCGCCCGCGCCGAAGGCCGGCAGCGCCTCTTCGACGAGGTAACGGTAATCGTCGTGGCTCGGGGTGGCGAGGCGCGCCAGGGTCTCGTCGACGAGACGAGCCGCCGCCTGCGGCAGCGCCTCGTCGGGACCGAGGAAGCGGCGCTCACGATCGGCGGCGGCCAGGGCCGGCGGCAGCTCGAGGGCGATCGCGGCGAGGCCCTCGTCGACGAACGAGCGCCAGGCGGGAGTGACGCTCTCGGCGCGGAGCGGGCGGGCGAGCGACGCCTTGCGGCCCCCCCGCTCCGCCACGACCGGCTCGCCGAAGCGATTGACGAGCGTGAGCCCGCCCGCGCCGGCCGCCGCGCCGGGCGTGAGGAAGGCCTCGACCACGCCGCCGAACTCGCCGCGCCCCGGGTTGCCGCCGGGGCGCATGCTGAAGCGCAGGTCGTGGCCGGCATCGGCCAGCACGTCCTGGCGGTGGAGCTCGCGCAGCATGGCGTCGGCGATCTTGGCCTCGCTGCCGTTGGCCACCGCCTGCACGCCGCCGGGGCCGGTATCGGCCGAGACGACGAGCTCATGGGGCCGCAGGAACTTGATGTCCATGTTCTCGCGAAAACCGACCCGGCGCGGCGGTACGACCGCGGCCGTCGCGGGACCGGACCCGGCTGTCGTGGCGGAAACCGAATCGTCGACCCCCTCGCCCGGCCGCGACTCGACGATCGTGAACTTGTACGGTCCGGTCGGCGTGAGCTGGACGTAGTTGCGGCCGAGCAGCTCGAGGCGGCGGCGGCGCTCCGGCTCGATCGCCGCCAGGTCGATGCCGGTGATCGGCGAGACGATCTGCGAGGCCTCCTCGGTGGTCAGGCCCAGCACGCGCCGCGTGAAGTCGATCAGGTAGGCGGCGTACTCGGTGTCGGTGAGCGCCTTGCGGTCGTAGAGCGAGTCGCCCTCGTAGAGCGCGGCGCCCTCCCCCATCGACTCGTCGGCGTGCACGTAGCCGTACTCGCGCAGGAACGGCGAGGTCGAGTCGACCCCGACCTGCTCGCCGTTGTGCATGAGCAGCACGTTATAGGCCTTGAACGGGTGCGCACCCGCCGGGTTGCCGCGGCCCTCGGCGTCGAGCGCCGGCGAGTTGGTCGGGTAGCGATGGTGCATGCCCCAGACGTGGGCCCGCAGTGCCGGCCCCGCGCCGTTGCCGGCGGCTGCGCCGGGGTAGCGCTCCCAGAAGCGGCTCAGGTCGAAGTATTCGGGGATGGTGTGGGTCCAGCCCGAGATCTTCAGGGCGCCGAGATCCTGACCCATCGAGACGACGTAGCCGCGGCGCTTGGCCGAGTACTTGCCGGCCGGCGCCGGACGGCCCGGGTCGTCGTGCGTGCGGTAGTAGCGCGAGTCGAGCAGGTGAGCGAGCACGCTGAAGTACTCCTCGCGCACGTCGGCCACGAAGCGGGCGGCCAGAGCGGGGTCGCAGGGCTCGCGAGCGGGGTCGCAGGGCTCGCGACCGGAGTCGCGAGCCTGCCGGCGACCCGATCCGCTGCGATCCTCGTGGTCGCCGTCGCGGCCGTCCGCGCGGCCGTCGTCGCCCCTCGGTTCGAGCATCTCCAGGGCCGCGGCCAGCACGTCGTCGGTCACGCCCGCGTACTTGGTCTCGCGCTGCAGCCAGCGCTCGCCGGCCAGCAGGCGGCGCCCGTAGCGGGCGAGCACGTCGGGCCGCACGTCGACGAAGAACAGGGCGAAGTCGCCGGGATCTTCGCGCAGGTCGGCGCGCCGCCAGCCCTCGGCCCCGCGGTAGCGCTCGCGCACCGGCACGACGAACTCGTCGAGACGGTCGAGCACGTCGCCGATGTCGAGCTCCGCGCCGGCCGCGTCGACGAAGCGGCAGCCGGCGAAGTGGGTCAGCATGGCGGGCAGCGTCTCGCGACGGTCGGGCCCGATGGTGTTCAGCATGACCGCGGTCAGGTCGCGCACCGCCGGCGGGGCGAAGCCGGCGAAGTCGATACCGCCGCCGCGGTTGTTGCCGCCGTTGAAGGAGCGCCGCGCGGCCTCCCAGATGGCATCGACCGTCACCGGCTCGCTCACCGCGAGGGAGCCCACGCGGCAGGAGTCGTGATCGGCGGCGGGGACGGCCGCGTCGGCGGCGGGGACGGCCGGCACGGCGGCGGCTGCGGGCGCGGCCGAGCCCGGAACGGCCTCGCTGGAGGACACGGCCCCATCCGTGACCGCCCCGTCCACCGCCGTCGCGCGCGAAGCGGCTGCCTCGTCGCCGTCGTCGCCCGCCGGCCAGAGCGGCATCTCGAGCAGATCGGTGCGGCCGCGCAGCAGGCGGATGTCGTCGAGCAGCAGGTCGGGCCTGGCTACGGCGCCGGCCTCGTCGAGCGCCCCCGACTCGCGGTTGAGCGCATCGAGCAGCACGGCCAGCTTGATCATGTTCAGCGCCGTCCAGTTACGCATGCGCCGCCGCATGAGGCCGCGGTCGTTCTGCACCGTGAGCTCCTGCTTGGTCGTGATGCCGCCGCGCGGGCAGTCGAGGTGGCAGTTGCCGCACTGCGTGCAGCCGAAGGCCGCGGCTTTGCCGATCGTGCCTTCGACCAGGCCGTCGGCGCCGGCGATCAGCACCTTCAGCATGTCGAGCTCGCCGCGCAGGCCGCCCGAGGCCAGCAGGCGGGTGCCGCCGGCGGCCCCGTAGACCGCGCCGTTGCCGTCGCGGATCGGCACGACCTGCCCGGAGCCGTCGAGGTCGACGCGCTCGCCCATGAGGGCGTGATGGGTGTGCAGGATGGTGCGAAAGGCATCGGGCCAGCCCACGTGGGCCGAGTCGCCATGGTAGTTACCCGAGCCGCCGGTGCCGGCGTCGATCAGCAGGTAGTCGACGACGAAGTTCGACCACATGCCGGCCGCCACGAAGCGCGTGTAGTTGGAGCCCGTGATCTTGATGCCGCAGTAGGTGCGGTAGAGCAGCCACAGCCAGACCTCGGCCGGCATGTCCTCGATCGAGTAGATGTCGTGCTTGGGATCGGGCGAGA
>DATIYD010000031.1:0-3053 GCA_035517975.1 Thermoleophilia bacterium
AGCTGGTATACTCCACGCCGTGAACATCGACGGACAGAGGTTGCCGCGCCTGCAGGTCAACGACGGTGAGCCGCTGCCCATCGACTCGGCCGAGGTCACGCGCGACGTCGAGCACTCCACGCTGACCAACGTGCTGTGCGATGGGCGGCCCTTCACCTTCACGGCCGGCGATCGCGTCACCCTCTGGGTCGGCCCCCCCGAAAAGACGAGCATCGTCTTCATGGGCAGGGCAGTCGACGAGCACGACGTCCTCGACCTCATCTCCACCGAGACCGACGACGAGCTCGACGACTACGAGTCCATCTAGAGCTGTGCCCGCGGGTAGGGCTGTCAAGTGAAGGGACTCATCCTCTCCGGCGGCGCCGGCACCAGGCTGCGGCCCATCACCCACACGTCCGCCAAGCAGCTCGTCCCCGTCGCCAACAAGCCCATCCTCTTCTACGGCCTCGAGGCCCTGCGCGCCGCCGGCATCGACGAGGTGGGCATCGTCGTGGGCGACACCCACGCCGAGGTCGAGGCCGCGGTCGGCGACGGCGCCCGCTTCGGCCTGCGCGTCACCTACCTGCGACAGGAGGCGCCGCTGGGCCTGGCCCACGCCGTGCTGATCGCCGAGGAGTACCTGGGCGACGAGCCGTTCGTCATGTACCTCGGCGACAACCTGCTCAGAGACGGCATCGTGCGATTCACCGAGCACTTCGCGGCCGACCGGCCCGACGCCATGATCCTGCTCCAGCACGTGCCCGACCCGCAGGCCTACGGGGTCGCCGAGATCGCCGACGGCCAGGTGCTGCGCCTGGTCGAGAAGCCGGCCGAGCCACGTAGCGACCTCGCCCTGGTCGGTGTCTACCTGTTCACCTCGACGATCTTCGAGAGCGTCAAGGCGATCGCGCCCTCGGCGCGCGGTGAGCTCGAGATCACCGACGCCATCCAGCACCTGGTCGATCGCGGCCTGCGCGTCGAGCCCACGATCGTCACCGGCTGGTGGAAGGACACCGGCAAGCTAGAGGACATGCTCGAGGCAAACCGCCTGATCCTGAGCACGCTCGAGCGCGACGTGCGCGGCGAGACGATCGATTGCTCGATCGAGGGACCGGTGGCGGTCGAGGCCGGCAGCCGCCTCGTGCGCTGCACGGTGCGCGGACCGGTGACCATCGGCCACGGCTGCGAGCTCACCGACGCCTTCGTCGGCCCCTACACCGCGATCTACCACGGCGTGGCCATCGACCACGCCGAGATCGAGCACTCCATCATCCTGGCCAACAGCCGCATCTCGGGGCTCAAGGCACGGCTCTGCGACAGCCTGATCGGCAACGACGTGACCATCTGCCACGCCGACGGCCGGCCGCTCGCCTACCGCTTCATGGTCGGCGACTCGAGCCGCATCGGCGTGGTCTAGCGGAGACAACCAGCGACGGCGCCAGGGGGCCCGATGATCGACGGCGTGATGCAGAAGAAGCTGCGGGTGATCCCCGACGAGCGCGGCCGGCTCATGGAGTGCCTGCGCTCCGACGACGACCTCTTCATCAAGTTCGGGCAGCTCTACATGACCACGACCCTGCCCGGCGTGGTCAAGGGCTGGCACCTGCACCACATCCAGTACGACAACATCGTGTGCGTCAAGGGCATGATCAAGCTCGTGCTCTACGACGGCCGCGAGGGTTCGCCGACCAGGGGCGACGTCGACGAGTTCTTCATGGGCGAGCACAACCCCCTGCTCGTGCGCGTGCCCCCCGAGGTCCAGCACGGCTGGAAGTGCGTGAGCCCCGACGAGGCCTTCATCGTGAACGCCCCCACCGAGGTCTACCGCTACGACGAGCCCGATCAGGACGAGCTGCCCCACGACACCGACCTGATCCCCTACGACTGGGCACCGCGGCAGCGCTAGCGCGCCGCCGCGCCGACCGCTCGCCGTGCCCGTTGCCGCGCCTTCGCGCCCGTCGCTCGCCGTGACCGTCGCCGCGCCGCCGCACCGACCACTCGCCGTGACCGCCGCGCGGTGTCGCTCGTGAGCGACCCCCGCTGGTTTCTGACCGGCGGCGGAGGGCAGCTCGCGAGCGCCCTCGAGGGCCTGCTGGCGGGCGACGTCTTCGTCGCCCGCGAGGAGGCCCTCGACCTGCGCGACGCGGGCGCCGTGACGACGGCGGTGCGCGCCTACCGGCCCGACGTCGTGCTGCACACCGCGGCCTACACCGACGTCGACGGCGCCGAGCGCGCCGAGGCGACCGCCTATGCCGTGAACGCGCTCGGCACGCGCAACCTGGTCGAGGCGCTGCGCGGCACCCACACCCAGCTCGTGTCGTTCTCGACCGACTACGTCTTCGACGGCCACAAGGGCGCGCCGTACGTCGAGCACGACGAGCCCGCTCCCCTCAACGCCTACGGCCGTACCAAGCTGGCCCAGGAGCGCGAGACCCTGGCCTGGGTGCACGGCACGGTGATCCGCACCGCCTGGCTGTTCTCCGCCACCGGCCACAACTTCGTGAAGACGATCCTGGCGGCGGCGCGCGAGCGCGCCGCCGCCCCCGCGCCCGAGCCGCTGCGCGTGGTCGACGACCAGATCGGCTCGCCGACCTGCGCCGGACACCTGGCCGCGGCCGTGGTCGAGGCGCTCGAGGGTGGGCTGGGGCCGGGCATCTTCCACATGGCCGGCGGCGGGGCCTGCAGCTGGTGCGAGCTGGCCCGCGAGGTCGTGGCGCTCGCCGGCCTGCGGGTCGAGGTCGAACCGATCACGACCGCCGAGGCCGGGCGGCTCGCGCCGCGCCCGGCGTTCAGCGCGCTGGCCAGCGAGCGCGCCATCCCGCAGCCGCCCGACTGGCAGGACGGCGTGGCGACGGTCGTCGACGAGCTGCTCGGCGCGCGCTAGAGGCGGCGCGCCGCGTGACCGAAAGGAGAGTGCGCAAGATGAGGATCGTGGTCACCGGCGGCGCCGGCTTCATCGGCTCGAACTTCGTGCGCCACGTGCTGCGGGCGCATCCGGCCGACGAGGTCGTCGTGCTCGACAAGCTCACCTACGCCGGCAATCTCGAGAACCTGCGCGACGTCGAGGGCGACCC
>DATIYD010000032.1:0-4221 GCA_035517975.1 Thermoleophilia bacterium
CACACCCCGCCCGCACCACATCTGGATTCAACCGTCTAAGCAAAGGAAGAGGCCATGGCACATGGGTTGACGCCCGACGAGGCCATCGCGCGCATCGCCGACTGGCAAGGCAAGGACGTGCGCTGGGAGGAGCTCGGCGGCGGCATCACCAACCACAACTACATCGTCTGGGTCAACGGCGGCTGGGGCAATCCGGGCGGCGGCAAGTACGTGCTGCGCGTTCCGGGCGCGGGCACCGACATGTTCATCGACCGCGACGTCGAGCGCGAGTGCATGCTCGAGGCGGCCAGGGTGGGCGTCGCGCCAGCGGTCACCAACATCATCGAGCCCGAGAAGGCCATGACCATCGTCTTCGTCGACGGTGAGATCATGCACCCCGAGACCATGGCCGGTCACCCGGACCACATCAGACAGGCGGTCGAGACGGTCAAGGTTTTCCACGACAACGCCGGCTTCGGCAACAAGATCGAGATCTTCGAGATGCTGCGCCGCTACACGAAGGTGGCGCGCGAGATAGATGCCCCTATGCCGGAGCGTCTCGCGGCTATGCTCAAGGTGATGGACGAGATCGAGGCGGCCACGGCGAAGCGGCCTGTGCCCTACGTGGCCTGCCACAACGACCTCCTCTCCGAGAACTTCATCATCGACGCCGACGGCAAGATGTGGATCATCGACTGGGAGTACGGCGGCATGACCGACCCGTACTTCGACCTCGGCGACTTCGTCATGGAGCACCCCTACTCCCGCGAAGAGGAGCGGCTCATCATCGAGGCCTATTGCGGCGAGATGAACGAGGCGATGTTCGGCCGCATGATGCTGTACAAGATCGTCTCGGCGATCTGGTGGGCCGTATGGGCCATGATCCAGCACACCGTCTCGCAGATCGACTTCGACTACATGGAGTGGGGCATGGAACGCGTCGGCCGCGCCGAGCGCGGCGTCGCCGATCCCGACTATCCCGCCTGGCTGGCTGGGGCCTGAGTCAAGAGGCCGGTGCTGCGAGCGGGGTCGCCCTTTGGACCATGGCGGCGCGGCTCTCGAGCCGCGCCGCCGGACGGCTATCGCCGGCCGGTCGCTTGCGTCACAATGAGGACGAGATGAGCAGAGGCAGACCGAGCAGACAGCCACCGAACGCCGGCGGAGACGGCCGCGCGTCACCGCCCGCGACGGGTGCGCGATCGATCCGGTCCCTCAGCCTCTTCCTTCTGGTCTGCGTGGTCGGCGTCGTGGCGTTCCTGATGCTCGTCTCGCTCCTCGATTTCATTCTCAAGCCCGATCCCGCGGTCAGGGCCGGTCCCATGTATGTGACGCTCGCGCTCACGACGGGAGCCTCGCTGCTGATGCTCCTGGTGGCGTTGAACGCGACCTTCCTGCCGGTCATGCCTCGCCGGCAGGTGCCGAACTTCCTGCTCGTCATGGGCGCGATGGGCATCACGGGCATCGTGACCGGCCTGCTGACGCTCGGCAGCGCGGCCAGCCCATACGTCACGCGCCTTATCTTCGCGACCATGGCCTTCACCTTCATCATGATCCAGGACGCTCGTCTGGCCCGAGCCCGCGCGGCTGCCCCCGCGCTCCAGACCGACCACCCGGCGCCACGCCCGCAGCCGCGCCCGCGGGCCCGACAACGACGCGGCGGACGCAAGCACTGACCACGCCCGCCCGGCGCCTGCGAGGCAGGGGCCCGACCCCTCTATCCGACATCTCCGCGACAATGCCCGGTCTCCACGACGATGCCCCCCTTGACAACGTCCGAAGCGATCCTAGAATCTGATCACCTTTGAACGGTCATGCCCGATCATGATCGTTGGGGATCTTTGGGTGAGGGGGTTCGTTGTCCGCATCTGACGTGCGCGAGATGCTGCCCGCCGAGAGGCGCGCCAGGATCGTCGCCGCGCTCAGGGCGCACCCCGCCGTGCGGGTCACGGCCCTCTCCGAAGACCTCGGTGTCTCCGAGATCACCATCCGCCGCGACCTCATGCTGCTCGCACAGGAGGGCGTTCTCGCCCGCACGCACGGTGGCGCCGTGCGCCGCCAGTCGATCGCGAGCGAGGTCGGCTACGACGAAGCCGGCGTCACGCACGCCGCCGAGAAGGATCGTATCGGCCAGGCCGCGGCCGCCATGATCGAGCCGCGCGACACCGTCTTCATGGGCTCGGGCACCACCGTGGCCCACATGCTGCGCCACGTCGATCCCGGCCTCGAGGCGCGCGTGGTCACCCCCAACCTCGCTGCCGCCTCCGAGGCCCGCGGCCTGCGCCTCGAGCTCCTCTTCCTGGGCGGCCTCTACCGTCCCCAGCTCGAGGCCGTCGAAGGCCCCTGGCCGCTCGAGATGATCCAGGGCTTCAACGCCGACAAGGCGTTCCTCGGGGCCGACTGTCTCGACGCCCGGGCCGGCCTGACCACGAACAGCATCGCGGCGGCCGGCATCGAGCTTGCCATGGTCCGGCGCACGCGCGGCGAGGTCGTCGTGCTCGCCGACAGCACCAAGTTCGACCTCGTGGGACCAGTCGTGATCTGCCCCCTCGACCAGATCGACGTGGTCGTGGTCGATGACGGGATCGACGCCGAGGTCTGCGAACGCATCAGGCGGGCCGGCCCGCGCTGCGAGGTGGTCTAGAAGTGCCTCGCCTGCAGGGTCGCCCGGCAAGTCCGCTACGACTGGGGAGCACCGTATGAGCGACGAAGCAACGCGTCCGGCCGGTGAGGTCGGCTCGGAAGTCGGCGTCGGCCGTCCCGACGCCGACCTGGCCAGGGTCTTCGAAGACGAGGCGCTCCGTGTCGTGAACGCCGGCCAGCAGCAGGGCGTCGTCCTGCGCATCATCGGCGCGCTGGCCTTCCACCACCACTGCCCGCAGTTCGCCTGGATCCAGGCCAAGCTCAACCGCGTGTACACCGACATCGACTTCGCGGCCTACGGCAAGCAGCTCAAGCAGATCCGCGACCTCTTCGTCGCGCTCGGCTACGACGAGGACCTCGAGATCAACGCCTTCCACGCCGAGGGCGGCCGGCTGATCTTCAACAATCCGACCAGCCATATCCACGTCGACGTCTTCATGGACCGGCTCGACTTCTGCCATCAGATCCCCTGGAAGAAGCGCCTCGAGGTCGACACGCCCACCATCCCGCTGGCCGAGCTCGTGCTTGAGAAGATGCAGATCGTCAAGATCAACGAGAAGGACATCATCGACACCATCATGCTGCTGCGTGAGCACGAGATCGCCGAAGACGACGTCGATCACGTGAACGCCAGGCGCATCGCGGAGCTGTGCGCCGGAGAGTGGGGCCTCTGGCGCACGGCCTCGATGAACCTCGGCAAGGTGCGCGACTTCCTGCCCCACTTCGACCTGTCCGACGAGGATCGCGCGATCGTCGTCCAGCGCGTGGCCGAGCTCCTCGCCGCCATGAACGACGAGCCCAAGGGCACCAAGTGGCGCCTGCGGGCCAGGGTCGGCGACAAGGTCAAGTGGTACAACGAGATCGACTGAGAGGACGGGGTCACGCCATGGGATTGTTCGGAAAGAAAGACGGCGGGGCCAAGCGTGTGCGCCTGTTCTACGCGACCGACGTGCACGGTTCTGAGCGTACGTACCGCAAGTTCATCAACGGCGCGAAGTTCTACAAGGTCGACCACCTCGTCATGGGCGGCGACATCATGGGCAAGTTCCTCGTGCCCATCGTCGACGAGGGCGGCGGTCACCATCGGGTCACCCTGCAGGGCGAGCACTTCACCCTGGCCACTGAGGCAGAGCTCCAGGAGATGAAGGAGCGCATCGAGACCCTCGGCTTCTACCACGTCATCGTGGCCGAGGACGAGCTCAAGGCCATGCAGGACGACCAGTCTCGCGTCGACGAGGCCTTTCGCAGGCAGGCGCACGCGCGCCTCGAGCGCTGGATCGCCCTCGCCGACGAACGGCTCCAGGGAAGCGAGGTGAAGTGCTATGTGACCGGCGGCAACGACGACCCGCAGGACCTGCTCGACGTGCTCGAAGCCACGCCCAGCGAGCACGTGGTCAACTGCGAGGAGAAGGTCATCCTGCTGGACGGCCTCTACCCCATGGCGAACTGTGGCTTCAGCAACCCGACGCCGTGGAGCACGCCGCGGGAGACCGACGAGGCGACACTCGAGGGGCTCCTCGAGAAGTCCGTCGAGGGCATCGAGGATTTCACGAGCGCCATCTTCAACATGCACGTGCCGCCGTACGACTGCACGCTCGACGA
>DATIYD010000033.1:0-6064 GCA_035517975.1 Thermoleophilia bacterium
GCGTGGAACGCGCAGGCCGGCGTCTGACTCGGCAGGCGGGCGTCGATCTCGATCACGCGCGGCACGCCGTCGGCGGGCACCATCGCCTCGAGGTCCATCACGCCGCGCAGGCCCCGCACCCGGTCCGGCACACCGGACACGGTCGCCGGCTCGACCTGCCCCACCGCTGCGGCGAGGCGGCGAGCAACCTCGTCGAGGGCCTCGAGCGTCGCCGGCGAGACCACGTCGGAACCGCCGCCCTGCGAGGCTGGGTCGACGGCCGCCCCCCTGACCGGAGCGACCGCGCGCTTGCAGTCCCAGACCCGGTCGAACTCGAGCCAGGTCGGCGCCAGCGTGACCGTCTCGCCCCCGAACGAGACCATGTCGACCGAGAGCGACGGCCCCGCCACGAACTCCTCGACGACGACGCCGGCTCCCCGGGCCGCGAGGCGGGCGCGGGCGAGCGCGAGCTCGGGCTCCGACCAGACGATCTCGACGCCGGCGCTGCCGCTGCCGACGCTGGGCTTGACCACGGCCGGAAAGCCGCACGGCGGCCAGACGCGCGGGCGCGGCACGTCGAGCGCGGCGAACAGCTCGTTGGAGGCCGTCTTGGACTGCGTCACCGCGTAGGCGTCGAGGTCGAACAGGAGCGGCACGCCGAGGCCCGGCGCGAACGAGGCGAGGAAGGCCAGCGTGTCGTCGTCTTCGCAGGCCGGCAACACGGCGTCGCACGACAGGAACACGTCGCGGGCGCGCAGCGGATCGGCGGTCACGTCGAAGACGTGGACGTCGGCGGCCAGCCCGGCGGCCGGCCGGCCCGGGCGCCGATCGATCAGCACGACGTCGTAGCCGGCCTCGCCGGCCAGGTAGGCCGCCTCGGTGCCCTGCAGCTTGCCGCCGACGACGGCGAGCCTCACGGCGTTCGCGCCGCCGTGTCGGCCGGCGCCCCACGGCGCTCGCGAGCGGCGGCGACCCAGTCCGCGTACTCGGCCGCGGTGGCCACGCGCAAGCCGGCTGCGGCAAGGCGCCCGGTGACCACCGGCGCCGTGCGCAGACCCTCGTCGATGTCGAGCTCGGACTGCGACACGCCGGCCAGGCCGCTGTGGGGCGGCACGAGCGAGGTGACGACGTTGGCTCCGGCGGCGATGCGCGACTCGAGGCCGGCGATGCCGTCGACGTCGAGCGAGGCGGGAATGAGGCGGTCGGGCATGGCGAGCCGCATGGTGGCGATCGTGACGAGCTCGGCGAGACGGCCGCTCGGCGGCGTGTCGGCGAGCGGCGTGCCTGGCTGGGGCACGAAGGTCATGACGCGCACCTGGTCGATCGGTTCCCGGCGCATGGCGTTCACGGTGAGCGCCCGGTCGGCGAGCGTCTCGCCGGCGCCGAGCAGCGCGCCGTCTTCGACCAGCATACCGGCACGCGCGGCGTCGAGCCGTGCCCGGGCGCGCTCACCGAAGTCCTGGCCGATACGCAGGCGCTCGAAGAGGGCGCGGGCATGGGTCTCCTGGTAGCACGCATACCACTCGGCTCCGGTGGCGGCCAGCGCGGCGAGGCCGCGGGCCGGCACGACCCCCGGCGAGACCATGACCGGCAGGCCGGTGGCTGCCTTGACCGCGGTGACGAGGGCGACGAGCGCCTCGAACTCGCGCCCGCCGCGTGCGTCGGCTTCGTCCGAACCGCCGCCAGCACCGCCCGCGTCGGTTTCGTCCGGGCCGCCGCCTTCGCCGCCCGCGCCGTAGAGCGGATCCTCGCCCATGGTGAGGTCGATCAGGTGCACGCCCGATCGCGCGAGGTCGCGGCTCACGGCCACGACCTCGTCGAGCGACTTGCGGTAGCGAGGGCCGTCGGGGTTGCTGGCCCGGTACAGGCAGAACGTGCAGTCGTTGCGGCAGTACGTGGAGAAGTAGACGAAGCCGTAGAGGAACACGGCGTCGCCGAACCGCCGGCCGCGCACCTCGCTTGCGGCGGCGAAGAGCTCGGCCACGGCGGCCGGCTCGTGCGTGGCGAGCAGCGCCTCGATCTCGTCCGCGGCCGGCGGCTCGCCGGCCAGCGCACGCTCGAGGATCGGGGCGATCGGGGGCGAGGCGCTCGTCACGACCGCTCCGGCGCACCGAGGCGGGCGTGAAGGTCAAGGGACGGGCGGCGGCGAATCATGACCACCACATGGTACCAGAGGTCAGGGAGACGCTCGCTTGAGGAAGTGGGGTGGAGAGACGGCGCCGCCGGACAGCCGTGCGGCCCTCGCGGCCCTCGCGAAGGCGGGGCGGCTGCTGCCGCCCCGCCTTCGCGCGATCCTCAAGCGCCGGCCGGGACGGTCAGCGCCTTGTCGGCCTTATCGACCTTGAGGTCGACCGCGAGGACGTACTGGTTCTGACAGAAGGCGATGCACTGCGGGTCGCCCTCGCACAGGTCGCACTTGAAGGC
The DNA here is from genome assembly GCA_035517975.1 of Thermoleophilia bacterium. Classification (GTDB taxonomy): domain Bacteria; phylum Actinomycetota; class Thermoleophilia; order UBA2241; family UBA2241; genus Bog-752. The sequence goes on from DATIYD010000033.1 coordinate 2,404, forward strand.
CACCTTGCGCTCGGGGTGCTCGTGGATGACGCCGTAGGGGCAGACGTCGTAGCAGTCGCCGCAGTTCTCGCACTTCTCCTCGTCGACCACGAGCACGATCCCCGTCACCGACTCGCCGACCTTCTCCTTGTTCGGGAAGGTGCCCGAGGGAGTGACCGTGATCTCGCGCCGCACGATGGCGCCCCTGGTGCAGGCGGCCTCGCACTTGGCGCAGCCGGTCTGCAGGCACGTGTGACCCTTGATCACCGCGGTCGTCGGATTGACCTCGCTGAACAGGCGGGCCCGCGACGGCTGAAAGCCGCCTTCGTGCCATGCCGAGCAACCGAGCTCGCACATGTGGCAGCCGGTGCACTTTTTGCTGCTGATCATCACGTGAGGCATCTCTAGTCCCTTTCTCGCCGCCTGCCGGCGACCGGGCGCGTCACGACGTCACGCCGGCCTGAAGCAGCGACTCCGTAGTCGATCGACGGCCTAGAGCCGCACGTCGATGCCCAGCTCGGTGAGCTTGGCCTCAGTGGGTACGCCGTTCTCGTCCCAGCCGCGCAGGGCGTAGTACTGGCCGAGGACCTCGTTGAATCGTGCGGTGCCGATGGTCTTGCCCGCGGAGACGCCGTCGGAGAAGGGCTTCTCGAGCCAGGCCTCGGGCACGGTGTCGTCGGCCTTGGTATAGCCCTCGCGCAGGTTGAACAGGCGGCCCAGGTTCCAGACGCGCTCGCCCACCCGCGTCATCTCCTCTTCTGTGACGTCGCGCTTCCAGAGGTGCTTCATGAGCATGCCCATCTGCTCGTAGTCGATCGCCCAGAAGTCGCACCAGATGCCGCAGAACTTGAAGGCGTAGTGGTTCTGGAAGGTGACGTTGAACTCGGCCTTGCTCTCGTCGAGCGTGTCGGCCGGCATGCTGCCCTCGACCACCTCGACGCCGATCGGGAACGAGCGCATGTGGCAGGCGCCGCGGTCGGAGGTGGCGTAGGCGATGCTCATGCCGAAGGAGCCGCGCGGGTCGTAGCCCGGCGCCTCGAGGCCCTTGACCTCCATGCCCAGCTCGGGGTGGCCGTACTTGGCGGCCAGGGCGCGCGTGCCCATGGCCAGCTCGGCGCCGACGCCGCTGCGCGTGGCCAGCAGCTCGGGCACCTTGAGGTAGCTCTCGGCGTCGCCGAAGTGCAGGCCGAAGTCGTGGATGCCCCGCTCGGTCAGGTCCATGGCCAGGCCCATGACGTTGCCCGTGGAGATGGTGTCGAGGCCGTACTCGTCGCAGAGGTGGTTGAACTCCATGAGGGCGCCGATGTCGTCGATGCCGACGTTGGAGCCGCAGAGCGCGATCGTCTCGTACTCCGGGCCCTCGCCCTCGACGTCGTTCATGCGGTGGAAGTTGCGGCAGGCCAGCGTGCACTGGTAGCAGGCGCGCTTCTTGACGCGGATCTTCTTGAAGGCCTCGGAGTTGATCTTGTCGGCGCCGTCGAAGGTGCCCGCGGCGTAGTTGCGGGTGGGCTGGCAGCCGGCGCCGCCCGTGACATCGACGAGGACGGGCGTACCCTCTTCGTGCACCCAGTAGTTGGCGTCGGTGAGGATGTAGTCGGTGTCGATGCGCTCGACGTCGTCTAAGAAGACGCGCGCGTCGCCGACGTCGACGCGGCCGGTGCCGGCCACGGCGATCGCCTTCATGTTCTTGGAGCCCATCAGGGCGCCGGTGCCGCCGCGCCCGGCCTTGTGGTACTGGTCGTTGGACACGCAGGCCCAGGGCAGCTTCTTCTCGCCGGCCGGACCCACCGACAGCGAGGTCATGTGGGGGTCGAAGTCGGCGCGCAGCGACGCTTCGAGCTCGGCGGTGAGCATGCCGGCGTACTTGGCGGCCGGCACGAAGCTGACCTTGTCGTCGCTGATCAGGACGGCCGTGAGCTCCGCGGCGCAGCCCTGCACGATGATCATGTCGTAGCCGGCGAACTTCATGACCGAGCCGAACGAGCCGCCGCAGTAGCTGTCGAGGATGGTGCCGTTGGCGGGACTCTTGCCGCCCAGCACCACGCGCGAGCAGGTGCTCACGTTGGTGCCGGCGAAAGGCCCGGGCGCGATGATCAGCGGGTTCTCAGGCGACCACGGGTCCATGCCCGGTTCGGTGAGCTCCCAGAGGTAGCGGAGCATCAGGCCCTTGCCGCCCACGTACAGCTGCGCCCACTCCATGTTGAGCGGCTCGACGTGGGCCGTGCCGGTGCTCATGTCGATCTTGAGCACGTTCCCTTTGTAGAAGTCCAAAGTGCCCTCCCCTGGATATGGCCCTGGCTCCGGCTGCGGGAAGACCATGCCGAAAACGGTGACAGGCGCGCCCGCGCGACAGCGTTGCGAGTGCGCCCATTGTAGTCACGTTGGTGGTGATGCCGCAAACGTCTGTGGCGGCAAAAGACCCAGCTAATATGGACAAAACGGCGGCCATCGTTCTTCGCGCGCGAGAACAACGGGGGGGTCTGAGGGCCCGTTTTCGGGCCCCTTTTCGGTGGTCTGCGGGGGCCTGCGGCGGCTCAGCTGTGGCCGGGCGCCTCGGGGAGGTTGCGGATGTTCTCGCCGGCCTGCCACTTGCCGTAGTTGTCGGTCATGGCGTCGAGCAGCTCCTTCATGAAGCGCGCCGACATGTTGACGCGAGCGACGACGACGCCGTTCACCTCTTCTTCGGTCTCGTTCTCGTGGTCGAGCCGCATGAAGGTGAGCGAGAACTCGTAGTCGGAGTGGCTGACGTTGGCGAAGTTGGCGTAGACGCCGGCCATCATCTCGGGCGTCGCGTGGATATTGAAGCGGCGATCGTCTTCGGGCATGGGCACTGGAGTCTCCTTTGCTTAGGTGACGGCGGCCGCCTGCAGGCGCGCGGCGACGGCCGCGCTGAACTCGCGGGTGCCGGCGCTGCCGCCGAGGTCGCGCGTGACCGAGCGACCCTCGGCGATCACCGCGGTCACCGCCTCGGTGAGGCGCGCGGCGGCGGCCGTCTCGCCGAGGTGGGCGAGCATGAGGGCGCCCGACAGCAGGAAGGCCGTCGGATTGACGATGTCGCGGCCGGCGATGTCGGGGCCACTGCCGTGCACGGCCTCGAACACGGCGCAGACGTCGCCGAAGTTCGCCCCCGGCGCGACGCCGGGACCACCGATGAGGCCGGCGCAGAGGTCGCTCACGATGTCGCCGTAGAGGTTGGGCGCGACCAGCACGTCGAAGCGCTCCGGCGTCTGGACGAGCTGCAGGCAGAGGTTGTCGACGATGCGGTCGTCGAACTCGAGATCGGGGTAGGCGGCGGCCACCTCGCGCGCGGTGCGCAGGAACAGGCCGTCGGTGAGCTTCATGATGTTGGCCTTGTGCACCGCCGTGATCCGGCGGCGGCCGTGGGCCCGGGCCCACTCGCAGGCAAAGCGCACGACCCGCTCGCTCGCCGCCCGGGTGATGAGCTTGATGCCCTCGGCGACCCCGTCTGCGACCTCGCGCTCGATGCCGGCGTAGAGGTCTTCGGTGTTCTCGCGCACGACCACGATGTCGACGCCGGTGAAGCGGCTCGCCACGCCGGGCAGCGACCTGGCCGGCCGCACGGCGGCGTAGAGGTCGAGCTCCTTGCGCAGGGCCACGTTGACCGAGCGAAAGCCCGAGCCCACCGGCGTCGTGATGGGTCCCTTGATGGCGACCTTGGTGT
>DATIYD010000034.1:0-4572 GCA_035517975.1 Thermoleophilia bacterium
TCCCCGTCCCAGTAGTCGACGTTGCTCGTGCGGCGCACCATGACGTCGTCGTCGCGGTTGCCCGTCCAGATGGCGATCTTGTCGCTGTCGGGGTAGACCGTGGCGGCGGGGTGCTTGACACTCGACCACATGAGCACACGGACGGTCTCGGCGGTCTCGTTGCGCACGCCGTGGGCGCCCCGCGGACCGGTCGGGAAACAGACGACGTCCCAGGGCTCGAGGGTCTCCCGACCGTCAGGGTGGCGAAGCGTGGGCCGGCCTTCGAGGACGAGCAGCCACTCCTCCTCGGCGTACTCGTAGTGGTAGGGGCAGATCGCTTGTCCGGGCGGCAGCTCGTAGACGCTGGCGCCGAGCTCGCCGGCGCCGACCAGTGGCCCGAAGCGGAACATGCCCGAGCGAAAGCCGGGGGGATCGTCGGGCTCGTACGTGAAGTCGGGCTTTGCGATGTTGACGCGTCGCGTCATGGCGAGGTGATACCCGGGGCGGACGCCCCGTCACCGTCTGCCGGTCAGTCGTCGGTCGCGCCGAGCTCGCTGCGCACGACGGCGACGATACGCTCGCAGACCGCGTCGCACTCCTCCTGGGTGGCCGCCTCGGCCATCACGCGCACGAGCGGCTCGGTGCCCGACGGGCGCACCAGGATGCGGCCCTGACCAGCCAGCCGCGCCGTCTCGCGGTCGACGGCCTGCCAGACCGCGGCCGCTCCCTCGAGCGCCTCGCGATCGCGCACCCGCACGTTGACCAGACGCTGCGGCAGGCGCTCCATCACCGTGGCCGCCTCGTGGAGGGGCAGGCCCATCTCGGCAAGCGCCTGGAGCAGCAGCAGCGCGGTGGCCAGACCGTCGCCGGTGGTCGAGACCTCGCGATTGATGATGTGGCCCGACTGCTCGCCGCCGAGCACGTAGTCGTGCTCGAGCATCTCGGCGATCACGTAGCGGTCGCCGACCGCCGTGGTGACGACGGCGATGCCCTCGCGCTTCATGGCCAGGTGAAAGCCGAGGTTGGTCATGACGGTGGTCACGACGGTCTGGCGGCGCAGGGCGCCCTTGGCCTTGAGATGTCGCGCGAGGATGGCGATGACGAAATCGCCGTCGACGAGGGCGCCGTGAGCGTCGACGGCCAGCACGCGGTCACCGTCGCCGTCGAAGGCCAGACCCAGGTCGAAGCCGTCGGCCCGCACGACCTGCTGCAGGCTCTCGACGTGGGTCGACCCGCAGCCGTGGTTGATGTTCAGGCCGTCGGGCTCGGTGTGCAGCAGCACGACGTCGGCGCCCGACTCGGCCAGGGCCAGCGGCGCTGCCTGGTACATCGCCCCGTTGGCGCAGTCGACGGCGATGCGCAGCCCGGAGAGGTCGAGCGGGATGCGCTTCACGACGCCCCACACGTAACTCTCGACCGCGCCCTCGACGACGTCGGCGCGACCCACCTGGTCGCCGCGCAGCGAGACCAGGTCGTGCCGGCCGACGTGCTCCTCGATCTCGGCCTCTTCGTCGTCGGAGAGCTTGAGGCCGAGGTGGCTGAAGAACTTGATGCCGTTGTCGGCGAACGGGTTGTGCGACGCCGAGACGACCACGCCGGCGTCGGCGCCGCGCTCGATGACGAGAGCGGCGAGCCCCGGCGTGGGGATGACGCCGGCGATCTCGGCCGAGCCGCCGCCGCTCGTGATGCCGGCCACCAGGGCCGCCTCGAGCATGGAGCCCGAGACGCGCGTGTCGCGGCCGATCAGAAAGAGCGGCGCCGCGCCGCGATGGCGGGCCAGCACGTAGGCGGCGGCGCGGCCGACCTGCAGGGCGAGCTCGGGCGTGAGCTGCTCGCCGGCCAGGCCGCGGATGCCGTCGGTGCCGAAGAGGGCCACGGTCTACGACCGCCCACGCGATGGGATCGGAACTGCCACGGGGGCCATGCTACCCCCCCGGCCGTGCGCACGCCACAGCGCGAGCACGACGGGCACGGCGAGACACCGACGGGCGGCGAGACACGGAACTGGCGGAGGTGACGGCCTAGCGCTTGGAGAACTGCGGGCGCTTGCGGGCCTTCTTGAGGCCGGCCTTCTTGCGCTCGACGGAGCGCGCGTCGCGGGTGAGAAAACCGGCGCGCTTGAGGGGGGTGCGGAGGTTCTCGTCGGCCACGATGAGCGCCCGGGCGATGCCGTGACGGATGGCGCCGGCCTGGCCGGCCATGCCGCCGCCGTTCACGTTGACGCGAACGTCGAACTTGGCCTGCGTGTGGGTCGCCTCGAACGGCATGACGGCGATGGTCTGCAGCACGCGCCGCCCGAAGTAGTCGTCGAGGTCTTTGCCGTTGACGACCACGCGGCCCACGCCGGGAGTGAGGATGACGCGCGCGACACTGGTCTTGCGCCTGCCGGTGCCCGTGTAGGTGACTGTGGCCACGCGTCTTACTCCTTGATCGCGAGCGGTTGTGGATGCTGGGCCACGTGCGGATGCTCAGGCCCGGCGTAGATCTTGAGCTTGCGCAACTGGGCCGCTCCGAGGCGGTTGTGCGGCAGCATGCCCTTGACGGCGCGGCGCACGACCTCTTCGGGCCGGCGTGCCAGCAGGTCCTTGAGCGCCTCGCCCTTGATGCCGCCCGGATAGCCGGAGTGGCGCCAGTACATCTTCTCGTCGAGCTTCTTGCCCGTCACGACGATCTTCTCAGCGTTGACGATGACGACGAAATCGCCGGTGTCGATGTTGGGCGTGTAGATCGGCTTGCGCTTGCCGCGCAGCGCGTCGGCGACCACGGTCGACAGGCGACCCAGGGTCTGGCCGGCGGCGTCGACCACATACCAGTTCTTCTCGATTGTCGCGGGCTTGGCAACGAAGGTCTTCACGCGAGAACTCCTTGAAGGCGCGAGGGGGTATGATACCCGCTCACCGGGGGCGGCGCAACTTCTCTTGCAAGAGGCGGCGCGGCTCGTCGGGGGCAGAACGGCGCCGCGACGCGCGAGGCGCGGCTCACGAGAGGCAGCTCACGAGACGTGGCTCACGAGACGCGCCGCAGCTCGACGAGGTCGCCCGGCTCGAGGCCCAGGACCTCTTCGGCCGAACCGGTGTTCACCGCGAGGGCCACCTGGCCGTAGCTGTCGACCAGCACCATGATGTCGCTCGGGCGCACCTCGACGAACGACCGGGCCAGACGCGCCAGGTAGCGCTCTCCGCCGCAGACCAGCTCGATCGGGTCGCCCAGGTCGGCCGCCTCGAGCCGCCTGGCGTCGAGGTTCAGGGCCACGTTGCCGAAGCGGTCGATCAGCACCGCCGTGGCGCGCACGCCACGCTTGGTGACCCGCGGCGGCGGTATCTCGAGGCGCACGAGGCCGGCCGGGCCGATCTCGGGGCCGAGCTCGGCGGGCGGCAGGCCGGTGGCCAGGCGGGCCGCCACGGGGGCGAAGATGTCGCGCCCGTGAAAGGTCGTCGACAGCGGCTTGATGAACAGCTCGTCGTTGGTGATCTCCCAGGCGCCGGTGATGCCGCCGTCGGCCTCGGCGGCCAGGACGAGCATGCCGTTGTCGGGGCCCACGAAGAAACGGTCGCCGGCCGAACGCAGCACGATGGCCCGCCGCGGCCCGCCCACGCCCGGGTCGACGACCGCGAGGTGGATCGCGCCGGCCGGCATGTAGGGCGCCGTGTTGCGCAGCACGATGGCGGCGCCGAGCAGGTCGTGGCGGGCGATGCCGTGGGTGACGTCGATGACGCGCACCTCGGGGGCGAAGCTTGCGATCACGCCGCGGCAGGTGCCGGCGAAGTCGTCCTCGTAGCCGTAGTCGGACAGAAAGCAGATGGGGCGCGTGGCGGTCACGGGCTCAGTGTACCCGGGATCGCCGGCCGTCGGGATCCGGTCGCGGGGCGACCCGCGTCGGCCGCAAGCGCGGCCGCCAGGCCGGCCGCCGAGTAGACGGCCGCCTCGACCGCCACGTCCAGCCCGAGCTCGCGCAGGGTCGCGCTCGTCACCGGCCCGATGGAGGCGAGTCGCACGCCGGCCAGGCGGACGGCAAGATCGCCGCCGCCCATGAGCGTCACGAAGTGCCGGGCCGTGGAGCTCGAGGTGAAGGTGATGTAGTCGGCCGCCGCGATCTCGGCCGGCGAGCGGGTGAGACCGGCGGCCGGCACCGTGTCGTACACGACCACGACGTCGACGACGGCGCCCCGGCGACGCAGCTCGTCCGGCAGCAGGGCGCGCGCCTCGCGGGCGCGCGGCAGCAGCACGCGCCGGCCCGCCAGCCTGCGCGCCCGGTGCTCGATCGCGTCGAGGACACCCTCCGCGACGAACTCCTCGGGCACGACGCTGGCCGTGAGGCCGTGCTCCTCGAGCGCCAGGGCGGTCGCCGGACCGATGGCCACGAGCTCGCACGCCCCCAGGGCCGCCGGCTCGAGACCGCAGTCGCGCAGCCGCTGGCAGAACACGGCGACGCCGTTCGCGCTCGTGAAGATCACGGTGTCGTAGCCGGCAAGCCGGGCGATCGCGGCGCGCAACTCGTCGGTCAGCCCGGCGGGCACGATCTCGACCGCCGGGCAGACCAACACGCGCGCGCCGTCGGCTTCGAGGAGCGCGGCCCGGCCGGCGGCCGGGTCG
>DATIYD010000035.1:0-6482 GCA_035517975.1 Thermoleophilia bacterium
CGTCTCGCAGGCGGAGCCGCCCGCTCCCGTTCGTAGCCAACCGACCTCGCGTCGCAGATCTCGAAAGGAAGACCAGTGACAGAGAACAAGACCGTCGTCCTCGCCTACTCCGGCGGCCTCGACACCTCGGCGCTGATCCCCTGGCTGCGGGAGAAGTACGACTGCCAGGTCGTCGCCTGTCTCGTCGATCTCGGCCGCGTCAAGGACGTGCCCGGCATCATGGCCCGCGCCGAGGCCGCCGGCGCCATGGCCGCCGTGGCCATCGACGCCAAGGAGGAGTTCGCCGAGCATCACTGCCTGCCGGCCCTCATGGCCAACGCGCTCTACGAAGACAAGTACCCGCTGTCGACGGCGATCGGGCGGCCGCTCATCGCCAAGAAGCTGGTCGAGACGGCCCACCGCTACGACGCCCAGGCGGTCGCCCACGGCTGCACCGGCAAGGGCAACGACCAGGTGCGCGTCGACATCGGCGTGCGGGCCCTCGACCCGAGCCTCGAGATCATCGCTCCGGCGCGTGGCGCCGACTGGCCGAGCCGCGGCGAGCTGCTCGACTACGTGGCCGCCCGCGGCATCCCGGTCAACCTCACCAAGAAGAGCCCCTACTCGATCGACGAGAACCTCTGGGGGCGCAGCAACGAGTGCGGCGTGCTCGAGGATCCGTGGGCGGCGCCCCCCGAAGACGCCTTCCAGTTCGTCAAGTCGGTGGCCGACGCCCCCGACGAGCCGCAGCACGTCACGGTCAGCTTCGAGCAGGGCAAGCCGGTCGCGCTCGACGGCGTGCCGATGGGCATGGTCGAGCTGATCGAGACCATCGACGCCATCGGCAACACGCACGGGTTCGGGCGTGTCGACATGATCGAGAACCGGCTGGTCGGCATCAAGAGCCGCGAGGTCTACGAGGTGGCGGGCTCGCTCGCGCTCATCACCGCCCACCGCGAGCTCGAGGACCTGGTGCTCACCCGCGACCTGCTGCACTTCAAGCGCACGATCGAGTCGAAGCTGTCGGACATGATCTACGAGGGCCAGTGGTTCGACCCGCTGACCGAGGCCTGCAAGGCCTTCCTGTTCCAGAGCCAGGAGCGGGTCACCGGCGACGTGCGCCTCAGGTTCCACAAGGGCGGCTGCGTGGCAGATGGACGGCGTAGCGCGTACTCGCTCTACAGCTATAAGCTCGCGACCTACACGACCGAGGACGAGTTCGATCACGAGGCCGCGGCCGGCTTCATCGAGCTGTGGGGCCTGCCCATCGAGATCTGGGCCCGCATCGGCAAGGAACACGACCTCATGCAGGAGCTCGCGGTCGACGACGAGGTGGTCGGCGGCTAGGAGGCAACAGTCATGACGGATCACGCGGTCGGGCGCTCCGGCCGGTTCGCCGGCGAGCGTTCGGCTGCCTTCATCGCGCTGAACTCGTCGCTCGATCTCGACTGGCGGCTGTGGCCCGAGGACATCGAGGGATCGGGGGCGCACGCCCGCGCGCTGGAGCGCGCCGGCGTCATCACCGCCGCCGACCTGGGTGCGATCGACGACGGCCTCGCCCGCGTGGCCGCCGAGATCGAGTCGGGCGCCTTTGCGCCGCGCGACGCAGACGAAGACGTCCACATGGCGATCGAGCGACGCCTGACGGAGTTGAGCGGCGCGGCGGGCGCCAAGCTCCACACGGGGCGCAGCCGCAACGACCAGGTGGTGACCGACCTGCGTCTGCACCTGCGCCGCGTGATCGAGGGCCAGCGCGAGGCGCTGCGCGGGCTGCAGGAGCTGCTGCTGGCCCGCGCCGAGCCTCATCTCGAGACGGTGATGCCGGCCTACACGCACCTGCAACGCGCCCAGGTGACCTCGCTCGCCCAGCATCTGCTCGCCTGGTTCTGGATGCTCGAGCGCGATCGCGACCGCTTCGCGGTCGCCCTCGACGCCTGCCTCGAGCTGCCCCTGGGCGCCGGCGCCGCGGTGGGTCTGAACTACGACCTCGATCGCGGCGCGGTGGCCGCCGAGCTCGGCTTCGAGCGCGTGGCGCCCAACTCGCTCGATGCCGTCGCCGACCGCGACTTCGCCGTCGACTACCTGGCGGCCGCCGCCGGTCTCGCCGTGCATCTGAGCCGTATCGGGGCCGAGATCGTGCTCTGGGCGAGCGCCGAGTTCGGCTTCGTCACGCTGCCCGACGCGGTGAGCGGCGGCTCGAGCATCATGCCGCAGAAGCGCAACCCCGACACCGCCGAGCTCATGCGGGCGGCCGCTCCCCGGGTGGCCGCCGACCTGCAGGGCCTGCTCTCGACCCTGCACGGCCTGCCGCTCGCCTACAACACCGACCTGCGCGAGGACAAGCGCTACGTGTTCGATGCCGTCGACTGTCTCGCGGCACTGCTGCCGGTGGTCCGCGAGCTGCTCGCCGGGCTCGCCTTCGACAACGGCCGCATGGCCGCCGCCTGCACCTCGACGCTCATGGCCACCGACCTGGCCGACGAGCTCGTGGCTCGCGGCCTGCCGTTTCGCGAGGCCCATCACGTGACCGGCGCCCTCGTGCGCCGCTGCCTCGACCTGGGCTGCGCGTTCGACGAGCTGCCGCAGGCCGAGCTCGAGGCGCTCTCGCCGGCGCTGGCCGGCGGCGTGTCCGGCCTGGCCGATGCCCAGCGCTCGCTCGCCGCCAAGCGCAGCGAGGGCGGCTCGGCGCCGGCTCGCGTACGCGAACAGCTCGCGAAGGCCCGCGAGGCGCTCGAGGCGTAGGCGCTGGGACGGGCGGCTACACCTCGGGTCGCTTCACCAGGAGATAGCCCTTGCGGTGGCACTTCGCACAGGCGTGGATGCTGCCGGACGTGCCGAAGGCCCCGAGCTGCTGGTTCACGCTCTTGCCGTCGCAGACGTCGCAGCGCACGCGCTCGTATTCCTCGGGGTTCACCCGCTCTCGCCCGAACAGCCTTCGTAGCCGGTCCACACAGCGATACTACTAGAGTCGTGACATGGATCGCTCGCTTGGCCGTATCGAAGCCGGAGCGCCGTGACAGGTAGAATCTGAGTGTGGCCACGAACCAGCATGGTCGTCTGCTGCCCTGCGCGTTCTTCGAGCGCCCGGTGCTCGAGGTCGCGGGCGACCTGCTGGGCTGCACGCTGCTCTGCGACGGGGTGGGCGGCCGGCTCGTCGAGGTCGAGGCCTACCGCTCCGACGACCCGGCCAGCCACGCGTACCGGGGAAGGACAGCGCGCAACGCCGTCATGTACGGTCCGCCCGGCCGGCTCTACGTCTACTTCACGATGGGCCTGCACTTCTGCGTCAACCTCGTCTGCGGGCCCGAGGGTCAGGCTTCGGCCGTGCTCCTGCGTGCGCTCGAGCCGACCGCCGGTCTCGAGCTCATGCGCGCCCGGCGCGGGTTCGACGATCCACGACGGCTCTGCAGCGGTCCGGCGAAGCTCACCCAGGCGCTCGCCATCACGATGGCCGACAACGGCGCGCCCGCCTGCGTGGGCGACGGCCGGTTCGCTGTTCTCGGGCGTGATGGGGAAGAGGTGACGCCGCGCGTCGTGGCGACCCCGCGCATCGGCGTCAGCGCCGGCGCCGAGGCACTCTGGCGCTTCATCGATGCCGACAGCCCGTTCCTGTCGCGGCCGCTGCCGGCCGCGAGGCGGCGCCCGCCGGCCTGACGAGACGTTCGGCCGCGAGGCGACGCTCAACGATCTGACGACGGAGCCTCCGCTCAGGGCCGCCACGGCCTCGGACTGGGCGACGATCTCTTCGGTTATAGAATGGTCGAGCGCCATCGACACCCTGCGCCGCCCCTCTGCAAGCGCGACGGACTGCGCGCCACGAAAGGACTTACGTGAAGCTAGGAGAGATGTACGACACCGCGATCCGGATGGGCATCGGAGCCGATCCCCGGGGTCGCGAGGCCGTCGAGCGCTCGCTCGCCACCGCCAGGCGCCGCTTCGAGGCGTTGCCCGAGTACCTGAAGAGCGTCTTCGACCCCGAGGAGCTCACCAACCCGTACGTCGACACCCGCATCTACGTGGGCGATCGCGACGCCGAGGTCACCGCCCTCATCGCCGGCATCGACATGAACGTGGGCGAGGTGCTGCTCGCCGACCGCCTGCGCGAGAAGGGCCGCCGCATCGACGCGATCTACACCCACCACCCCGAGGGCATGGCCCTTTCAAAGCTCGACCGCGTCATGGAGATGCAGGCCGAGGTCTGGGAGTCGTGGGGCGTGCCGATCAACATCGGCGAATCCGTCATGGACGAGCGCCGCGTCGAGGTGCGTCGGCGCTTCATGCCGATGAACGTCGACCAGGCGACCGACGCCGCGAAGCTGCTCGGCATCCCCTTCTTCTCGGCGCACACGCCGACCGACAACCTCGTGACGAGCTTCCTTACCCGCTTCCTCGCCGAGCGCGAGCCGCTGCTCGTCGACGACGTGCGGCGCGCGCTGTTCGACGTGCCCGAGTACCGCCGTGCGGCGGCCAGGGGCGCCGGGCCGTACGTGATCGAAGAGAAGGCCGGCAAGCGCGCCGGCAAGGTGTGGGTCGACATGACCGGCGGCACCGAGGGGCCGGTCGCCATCATCGAGAAGCTCGCCGATCACGGCGTGGGCACGATCGTCGGCATGCACATGAGCCCGGATCTGCGCAAAGTCGCCGAGGAGAATCACATCCACGTGGTGATCGCCGGCCACATCTCGAGCGATTCGGTCGGCGTGAACCTGCTGATGGACGAGTTCGAACGTCGCGGCGTGGAGATCGTGCCGACCTCGGGCCTCATCCGCGTGCGGCGCGACGCGGAGTGGAAGCCGATCGACGAGTGAGCGGTCCCGGGCCGGCTTCGGGGCTGGTCCCCGGGCCGGCCCCCGGGACTCCGGCCGGCCGCCGCGCCGAGCTGCTGGCGCCGGCCGGGGGACCGCCTGCCCTGCAGGCGGCCCTGTCGGCCGGCGCCGACGCCGTCTACCTGGGCCTCGATTCGTGGAGCGCGCGCGCCTTCGCGGCCAACTTCGAGGCCGAGGCGCTGCTCGCCGCGATCGACCGCGCCCACCTCTTCGGCGCCGGCGTGCACCTGGCCCTCAACGTCCAGCTCAAAGACGACGAGCTCGAGCCGGCGCTCGACGCCCTGGCGGCCCCCTACGCCGCCGGCCTCGACGCCCTGATCGTCGCCGACCTGGGCTTCGCCGCCCTCGTACGTGAGGCGTATCCCGGGCTCGAGCTGCACGCCAGCACGCAGCTCGACACGCACTCGAGCGGCCAGCTCGAACGCCTGGCCGCCCTGGGGTTCACGCGCGCCATCCTCGCGCGGGAGCTCTCCCTGGCAGAGATCGCGGCGCTCGAACCGCACGGCCTCGCGCTCGAGGCCTTCGTCCACGGCGCCCTCTGCTACGGCTACTCGGGCGCCTGTCTGCTGTCGAGCATGGCCTCGGGTCGCAGCGGCAACCGCGGGCGCTGCAGTCAGGCCTGCCGCATGCGCTACCGGATCGAGGGCGGCGCGGGGGCGGCGGACTCGACCGACGAGCCGCGGCGGCGGCCCGGGGGCGCCGGCGACGAGCCGCGCCGCCTGCTCTCGACGGCCGACCTGGCCGCCATCGGTGCGCTGCCGGCGCTGCTCGGGGCCGGCGTGACCGCGTTCAAGATCGAGGGTCGCATGAAGGACCCGGCCTACGTCGCGGTGACCACGGCGGTCTATCGCGAGGCGCTCGACGTGGCGCTTCACGATCCCGAGCGTTTCGCCGTGGAGCCCGCCTGGCTCGCCCGTCTCGAGCAGAGCTTCTCGCGCAGCTTCACGACGGCGCACCTCGCCGGCGACCACGCCGCCGTGCGGGCCGCCGGGCGCGGCGGTCACCGCGGCGTGCAGATCGGCCGGGTCGAGGCCGTCGACGAGGCCCGCGGCATCGTCACGGTGCGGGTCGACCGCGAGCTCCACGAAGCCGACGTGGTGCAGATCTACACCATCTGGGGGGCCACCCAGCCGGCGCCGCTGGCCGCCCTGCTGGCCGGTGGCCCGGCCGATGCCGCCGCCCTCCACGGCGGGCGTCTTCTGCTGCGCCTGAGCGAACGGGTGAGCGTCAAGGACCGGGTGTTCCGCACGAGCTCGGGTCACAGTGACGAGCTCGCCGCCGATGCCGTCGCGGGGCGTACGCTGGCGCGTCCGATCGCACTCTCGGCGACGCTCAGCGGGCGCTGCGGTGAGCGTCCGCGGCTGCTGGGCGAGGCGGCGGGTGTCGAGGTGACGGTCGAGGGCGCTTCGCCTCTCGAGGCGGCTCTCACCGCCGGTCTGACCGCCGACAAGGCGCGGCGCGCGATCGGCGCGCTGGGCGGCACGCCGTACGTGCTGGGCGAGCTCACCTTCGCCGTCGACGAGGGCGCCTTTCTCGGCGTCGGCGCCCTCAAGGACCTGCGCCGCCGGGCGGTGGCCGAGCTCGACGCCAGGCGGCTGGCGGGGCGGCGGCGGGCGCAGCCCGCCGCCGCCCCGCCAGCCTCTCGGCGGGCCCGCCCCGGTGCGCCGTCGGCTGCGG
>DATIYD010000036.1:0-5639 GCA_035517975.1 Thermoleophilia bacterium
CGCCCTGCTCGGGCCCGGACAGCGGCCGACGGTCACCGGTCTCGAGGTCGAGTCCCTCTACAGGACGCGCGGCGACGACCGGCGTTCCGAGCTGCGCGAGATCGAGGGCTTCGGCGGCGACTTCGTCGACTTCTTCCGGCCTGGCAGCCTGGCCCAGCTCGTGGTCACCATCGGCGACGTGCGCGGCAAGGGCATCAAGGCCGCGGCCCGGGCGATCATGGCCAAGTACCTGGTCAGGGCGATGGTGGCGGTGCAGCGCTGGCCGCTGCCGCCCGGCGAGGCGCTGCGCGACGTGCACAACGCCCTGCTCTCCGCGCCTCACCAACCCGACGACTTCGTCACGGTCTGCATCGCCTCGATCGACGCGCGCAGCGGGACGGTGAGCGTGGCCACCGCCGGCCACCCCGGGCCTATCGCGCTGCGCGCGACCGGCGTCGAGCGGCCACTGCTGTTCGGCAATCCCGCGATCGGCGTGACAGAGGACGCCGAGCTGCAGGCGCTACCCAGCGACATCATCGAGCTCTCGCCGGGCGACGCCCTGCTCTTCTACACCGACGGCCTCTCCGACGCCCGCGACGCCGCGGGACTCTACTACGAAGATGCGCGGCTCGATCAGGCCCTCGAGGAGCTGCGCGACCGGCCGGCGGCGCAGCTCCTCGAGGGCCTGATCGACGACGTCACCACCTTCGCCGGTCACCCGCCCACCGACGACGTGGCCCTCGTGCTGGTGCGACGCACCGGCGGCCCGGCGAGCCCAGCTCGAGCACGATCGACCCGGGATGACGAATCAGGACTTTAGTGCGGCGCAGATCGGTCGATAATCGGGAGCAACGGAACATGGGAACCCGAGCGATCGCAGACCGGAGGCGCAGCGTGGGACTCTCCCGCTGGCAACGACAGGACGGCTTCGTACGCGAGGTGATCTACGCCGCGGCCGTCCTCGTGGCCGTCGCCGTGATCGTCCTCGACGCCGTGTCGGTGGTGAACACGTCGCTCGGCGTGCGGCAGAACGCCACCGACGCAGCCAATCAGGCGTTCTCGACCTACGTGCAGACCGAGAGCACCGGCATCGCCATGCAGAGCGCCTCGTCGTTTCTCAAGTTTCACGACGCGACCCTGCTGAAGAGCGAGAGCACCTTGACCTCGTCGATCACCGGTCCCAACGACGCGCGTGTCACGATCACCGCGGCCAAGGTGCCGCACACCTATCTCTTCCACTACTTCCAGTCGCTGCCCTGGGTCGGTCCCTGGTTCCACAAGATCCTGCACCCGCAGGCGACCGAGACCAACGCCAGCTAGCGGCCGGGAACAGCCGGCCGGCCGCCGACTCTACCAGTCGTCGTCCTCTGCCGCCGGCGGCCGCGAGCGGCCCTCGAGAAACCCGCGCACCTCGACACGCACCAGCAGATCCATGAAGGCGTCGATCTGCTGCATCTCGTCCATGGTCTCGCCGAAGGCCGGCAGCTCACCCACCACGAGGGCGTCTATCAGCACCTTCCAGATCGCGGCGCGCACCTGCTGCACGCCGGCGACGACGTCCATCAGGTCGAACCCGAGCGCGCCGCGGCGGGCGGCGTCGGCGGCGGTCTCGCTCTCGATGCGCTTGATCAGACCCGGCACCTCGTAGGCCTCGGCCTGCGAGAGGGCGCACAGGTCGTCGACGATGTGGCGCACCAGACGCACGCCGAGGGGGCTGGCCAGCACGTCCAAGTACTCGGCGCCGACGGTGCCCTTGAGGGCGGCGATCCAGCGCGAGTGAAGGTCTTCGCGGTGGTCGCGCAGCAGCAGGGCGAGCTGTCTCACGAGGCACCTCCGCGGGCGATCAGCGCAGCCGTCACCCCGGCGCCCACGCCGTTGTCGATGTTCACGACGGTGAGTCCCGGCGAGCAGCTCTGCAGCATGCCGAGCAGGGCGGCCTCGCCGCGCCCGCCGAGGCCGTAGCCGGTCGAGACCGGCAGACCGATCACGGGCACCGAGGACAGACCGCAGACCACCGAGGGCAAGGCGCCCTCCATGCCGGCGGCGACCACCAGAGCTCCGGCCCCGGCCGCCGTCATCTCGCGCAGCGGCGCGCTCAGGCGGTGGACACCGGCCACGCCTACGTCGTAGGCGGTCAGTGTCTCGACGCCCATCTCGCGACAGACGACGACGGCCTCGTCGGCGATCGCCGTGTCGCCGGTGCCGCCGGCCAGCACGCCGACCACGCCGCGCGTCTCGGGCGGCCGGTAGTCGGCCCGCCGCACGACGAGCACGCGGGCCCGCTCGTGCCAGATCGCGGCGCCGCCGGCCGGCGCCGTCACCGCCGCGACCTGCTCGGGCGAGGCCTTGCTGGCCAGGACCACCGGCGTGCGCGACAGGAAGGCGGTCACGATGGCGCCGAACTGTTCGACGGTCTTGCCCTCGCCGAAGACGATCTCGGGCACGCCCTTGCGGGCCGCCCTCCCCGTATCGAGACAGGCGAAATCGCCGATCGCCGTGAGGCCGAGGCCGGCGAGCTCGCGGGTCGCCTCGTCGACCGTCGTGCGTCCGGCGGCGACGTCGGCTAGCAGGGCACGCAGATCGTTGGGTGGAGTCTCGGTCCGGCTCACGCCACTCTCCCGTCGCTTACGACGCAGAGCATACCCCGGCGAGGGCCGCGGCCGCACCAACGGATCGGCCCTTAGAAAGGCGCCGGTGATTCCTGTATCCTCTTCGCTGTCTGGTCAAGACATACGCCGAGGACGGGCCATCTCTTTCGCAGCGCATCATCGCTTCCGGATCGTCGCGATCGTCGTCTCGGCCATCGTCGTCGCCCTACTGGCTTTCGAGTTCGTCACCGCGCCGCGCATCTCGGCGGTCACGCCGAGCCCGGGCTCGAGCCAGGCCCGCGACTCGCTCCTCGTCAGTGTCGACCTGCCCGGCGCCGAGCGCCTGCACGCCCTCTCCGTGAGCCTCGACGGACACGACGTCACCCCCGTCGTGCGCAGCGACGCCAAACGCCTCTACTTCGCGACCGGCCACCTCGCGCAGGGCGCCCACACCGTGACGGTCACGGCGCGCACGTCCGATCTGCTGCGGCCGCGCATCTCGAAGAGCTGGCACTTCGACGTCGACACCGTGGCGCCGACCCTGGCCTTGAACGGCCTGCGCAACGGGGCCGTCGTGACGACCAACCCGGTCGCGCTCAGCGGCGCCACCGAGCCCGGTGCCACGGTGCTCGCCAGCGTGGGCCCGCACCACGTCCGGGCCCGCGCCGGCGCCGACGGCGCCTACACCCTGTCCCTGGCGCTGCCCGACGGCCGCACCCGGCTCGCGATCACCGCCACCGACCGCGCCGGCAACGCCACGTCCCTGAAGCGCTCCTTCCTCGTCGATGCGACGCCGCCCCAGGTGATCGTCTCCGGCATCGAGAAGGTCGAGACCGACGACAAGCCGCAGGCCGACGTGATCGCGACCGACGCGGCCGGCGCGCCGTTCGTCAAGATGGTGCTCGACGGTCAGCGCATCGTCGCCCAGCGCGCCCGAAGCCAGATCAAGATCCCCTTCGACAAGCTGCCCGAAGGGCTGCACACGCTCGTGGTGACGGCCACCGACCGGGGCGGGCACGTCGCGATCGAGCGGCGGCGCTTCCTGGTGAACAGCACCGAGAAGCTGGGCAAGGCGACCCTCATCGCCGGCGCCCGGGGGCGCGACGTCAAGGCGCTGCAGCACAAGCTGAGCGCACAGGGCTACTACCACGGCCGCATCACGGGCGTGCTCAACGCAAGGACGGTCGCCGCGGTCAAGCGCTTCCAGGCGGCGATCGGCATCCCGGCCGACGGCATCGTCGGTCCCGAGATGCTCGGCGGCCTCTCCGGACGGATCGTCGTCGACCAGTCGGATCACCGCCTGTACTTCTACCTGAACGGCAAGCTCAAGAAGGTCTATCCGGTGGCGACCGGCCAGTGGGCCTACCCCACGCCCAACGGCGTCACGCGCGTCGTCTGGATGACCAAGGACCCGACCTGGACGCCGCCCGACTCGCCGTGGGCGGCCGGCGCCACCGCGGTCGGCCCCGGGCCGAACAATCCCGTCGGCATGCGCTGGATCGGCACCGGCTTCTCGGGTGTCGGCATCCACGGCGTGCCCTCTTCCGAGGACTGGTCGATCGGCACCTACGCCTCGCACGGCTGCATCCGCATGCACGAGTGGGACGTCGAGCAGCTCTACGACTGGGTCGCGGTCGGCATGCCGATCATCATCAGGCCGTAGTGCGCCGTCCACAGCGAGCATCCGACCCCGACCGGAAGGCAAGGTCACGTGGCTGACATCCGTCCCTTCCGCGGCCTGCGCTACGCCGCCGGCCGCGTCGCCCTCGCCGACGCCGTCTGCCCGCCCTACGACGTGATCGCACCGGCCGCCGCCGAGGCCCTGCGCCGGCGCAGCCCCTACAACGCGATCCACCTCGAGCTGCCCGTCGCCCCGGGCGGCGACCCTCACGCCCGCTACGCCGCGGCGGCGGCCCTGCTCGCGCAGTGGCGCGCCGACGGCGTCCTGGCCGCCGACCCCGAGCCGGCCCTCTACCTGGTCGAGCAGAGCTTCGCCGGACCCGACGGCCGCCACTACACGCGACGCGGTTTCATCTGCCTGCTGCGTCTCGAGGAGTTCGCGGCGCGTGTCGTGCTACCTCACGAGAAGACGCACGCCGGCCCCAAGGTCGATCGCCTCGAGCTGCTGCGCGCCACCCAGGCCAACCTGAGCCAGATCTTCCTGCTCTACGGCGATCCGAGCCACGAGGTAGGCGCGGCGCTCGACGAGGCCGCCGACCTGCCCGCCCTCGAGGCCCGCGACGACGACGGCAACCCCTGCCGCCTGCGCGTGCTGACCGGCCCCGTCACCGAGCGCGTCGCGGCGCTGCTGGCCGGCCGCCAGGTCCTGATCGCCGACGGCCATCACCGCTACGAGACCGCCCTCGCCTACCGTGCCGAGCGCCGCGCCGCCGGCGACCAGAGCGCCGACTGGGTCATGGTCTGCCTGTCGAGCATGGACGATCCCGGCCTGGCCGTGTTTCCCACGCACCGTCTGCTCAAGGACGTCTCCCTGCCGCCCGCCGACGAGATCGTCGAGCGCCTGCGCGCCGCCTTCACCGTGACCGAACAGGCGCCCGGCGACGCCCGCGCCTGCGCCCCCGCCCTCGAGGTCGCTGCCCGTTCGACCGGGCCGCGCAAGGCTTTCGCCCTCTACCTGCCGCGCGAGCGGCGCTGCCTCAACCTCGAGCTGCGTGATGCGGCCGTGACCGAGCGCCTCACCGGCCGCGGCCTCTCGCCCGCGCAGGCCGGCCTCTCGGTCAACCTGCTCGCCGAGCTCGTCTTTCGCGACGCCCTGGGGCTCGACCCCGACCGCCTCGAGGGCCACCTCGACTTCGCCAAGAGCGTCGACGACGCGGTCGCCGACCTCGAGGCCGGCGACTACGCCCTGGCGGCCTTCCTTGGGGCCACCTCCATGGCCGAGATGCAGGCCGTCGCCGAGCGCGGCGAGACCATGCCGCAGAAGTCGACGTACTTCTACCCGAAGCTGCTGACCGGGCTCGTCTTCAACGCCCTGTAGGTCTGCGGGGGGCGCGGTCGGCGGGGGGCCGGCGAAGGCGTACGGCATCGGGGGGCGCGGACAAGCGCCCCCCT
>DATIYD010000037.1:0-6870 GCA_035517975.1 Thermoleophilia bacterium
AGCCCGCCGGTGACCGTGAGGTCGCGATTGACGGCGTCGAATCGCTCGGCGACCGCCCCCGCCACCTCGGCGACCACCAGCGAGTGCTCGAGCAGGCCATGCCGGTAGGCGTGGTGGTTGCGCACCGCGGCCGGCACGATGGCGAAGGTGGCGCCGGGTTCGGACCTGGGGTCGAGCGCGCGTTGGAGCAGGGCGTGCAGCGACGGGCTGCGCACAGAGGCGACGAGCGCGGCCAGGCGGCGCTGGAGCTCGTCGTAGGGCACCGGCGAGACGGGCACGAGCGTGCCGATGTCGTACTCGCCGGGTCCCATGACGCGCAGGCGCTTGATCTGGAACTGCTGGCCGTACTTGTCGTGCACCGAGTAGGTGCCGCTCACCTTCACGACGTCGCCGTTGCGCAGGTTCTCGACGACGCCGTCGTCGGCGTCGAAGTGGATCGCCTTGACCTCGCCCGAGGCGTCGCGCAGCTTGAGGCGCAGGAACGACTTGCCGTTGCGGTCGGTGGCCGGCTCCTTGTCGATGGCCACGAAGTACGTGGTCACCTCGCGGCCCTCGGGCAGCGCCGTGACGAGGATCTTCGGCGTGACGCCGAGGTCGATGTCGGTCATGAAGTCTCCTTGGTCCCCTGTAGGGTAGCAGACGCCGGCGACGGCAGGCCCGACGGCGCGAGAACGGCCGGCGCCGCTACGTCTCTCTCGGCGACTGCGCGCGGCGCCCGCCGGCGCCCCGCGAAGGCCAGCGCCAGGAGTATGCCGGCGCCCAGCGCGATAACGAAGGCGAAGGGCAGCCCGTAGGCGGCGCGGTACAGTGCTCCGCCGGCAAGCGAGCCGCAGGCCATGGGCACGCCCATGCTCGCATCGAAGACGGCGTAGCCCCACACCGGCGGCACCGAGCCGAACGAGCGGCTCACGACGCCGGCCGTGACGAAGCGGAACGAGTCGAACGCGCCGTAGAAGAACACGGCGAACGCCCAGCCGGGCGGTCCCCAGCCGGCGAGCACGAGCAGCGCGCCGAGCACGAGGCAGCCGATCGTCAGGCCGATGCCCTGGCGATGGCCCCGCACGTCGGCGGCGCGACCGGCGACGAACGTGATGACGCTGCCGCCCAGGGCGCCGATGCCGGCGAGGACGCCGAGCGCCGTGTAGCCGAGGTGGTGCACCTGGGCGAAGTAGGGCTGCACGAACGGCTGGGCCAGATACACGGTGAAGAAGGCGCCGAAGAAGAAGATGAGGTTGCGCCGGAAGACGTGGTTCCCGAGCAGGTCGGCGAGACTCCACGACTGACCGGCGGCGTGGTAGGGCGTGTCTCTGATGAGGGTGATGACGATCGACGAGGCGACGTAGAAAACGATGGCGATGAGAAACACGACGCGCATGCCGTACCTGCCGGCGAGCCAGCCGCCGGCCAGCGGTCCGAGCGCCATGCCCAGCGGGAAGCTCGCGAACACATACGAGATGTTGCGGGCCACGCGATCGGGCTCGGACTTGAGCATCATATAGACCTTGAACGCCGGGTTGTTGGCCATGTAGAGACCGGTCAGCAGGTAGCCGGGGACCAGCCAGGGCCAGCTCGGCGCCAGCGCGAAACAGAGGGCCGCCGGCACGGTGATCCACCAGCCGGCGACGATCACGATCTTGAGACGGACGTGGTCGGCCGCCCAGGCTCCGGGGATGTAGCTCAGCGCCGTCATGCCGACCTGGATGGCGACGAGCGCCCCGATCATGAACCGCGGCGCGCCCAGGTTGCGGATGGCGTAGACGTTCAGGAGCTGGTAGTAGAGGCCGAGTCCGAGCGCGAACAGCAGGCTGGAGGCAAACGCGAGCCAGAGGTCGCGGCCGAATGCCGCGGGCGGCCTGTCGGAGCTGGTGGATACGTCGGGCGGGGGCATGGCAGCCCCCAGTCTAGCAGCGCCGGTGGCGCGGCCCTTCCCGGCGCCCAGGAGCAACGACTTGCTCAGGGTGCCACGGCAGAAGCGACATCCCCGGCGCCGAAAGAAAGCGAGGGGCGGGGAGCCGGTTGGCGCCCCGCCCCTCGGGCGGCTCGACGAAAGACAGCCGCGCGATCAGGTGAGCTTGGTGCTCAGAAGACGACTGCCTTCCGTCTCGCTACCTCGGAATCTGTCATCAGCCACCTCCTGTGTCCGCCTGCAGGCCGCTCCGGACGAGCGCTCGAGAGCATTCCGGAGCGTGCAAGCAGTATAGGGCAAGCGCGGCCAAAGGGCAGCCGAATCACCCTTTCGCCCGGTCTGCCGCAGCGTTCCCGATAGGATAGGCTGCGCGCCGGGAACAGACCGGACACGGAAGAAGAGGATCAGAGGAACGGAGGCAGCGGTGGCCGAGGTGCGCATCGGGGGCATGGCCCTGAGGGACGGCGTGCTCCTGCAGAGCCAGGACAACTGGGCGGCGGCCGTGCGCCTGCCCGACGGCGACATCGAGGTCCGCTCCGGCGCCAAGGGTCGCCTGCCCGGGCGTGGCGCCTTCGACCGGCTGCCGGTAGTGCGCGGCGTCACGCGCCTGCTCGAGACGACGACCGCGCTGCCGGCCATGCGGCGTGAGCTCGGCCGGCCCGTGCTCCCCCAGGAGGAGCCGGCAGTGCTCTGGGCGGCGGTCGCCGGGGCCACGGCCACCGTCGTGCTGCGCAAGACGATGCGGTCGGCGCCGTTCGTACGTGAGCTGCTGGTCTCGGCGCTGTCGCTCGCCCCGGCCATGCTCGCCGTGCGCGCCACCGAGCTGTCGCGCTTCCACGGCGCCGAGCACAAGAGCGTCGCCGCCTACGAGACCGGCGGCGACCCCGAGACGGCTGCCAAGGAGCACGACCGCTGCGGCACCAACCTGATCGGGCCTCTGCTGCTCACCAACCTGGCCGGCGGGCTCGTGCTGCGCGCCGCCGATGCCGACAACCAGCCGCTGCCGACCCTGCTCATGGGCCTCGTCTCGCTGGGCTCGGCCTTCGAGATCTTCAGCTGGATGGCGCGCCATCGCGGTCATCCTCTGGCCGACCTGCTGCGTGCGCCGGGTATCGTCATGCAGCGCCTGCTCACCACGCGCGAGCCGACCGACGACCAGCTCGACGTCGCCCAATCGGCCCTGGCCGAGCTGCTGCGCCTCGAGGGCGTCGCACCGGCTCCGGCCGCCTGACCTAAGCGCCCAGGTAGGCCTCTTGCACGTGGGGGTTGTCGAGCAGCGCGTGCGCGTCGTCTGAGAGCGTCACCTTGCCGGTCTCGAGCACGTAGCCGCGGTCCGAGATCTCGAGGGCCACGTGGGCGTTCTGCTCGACCAGCAGGATGGTGGTGCCCTGGGCGCTGATCTCGCGGATGATGTCGAAGATCTTCTCGACCAGCATGGGGGCGAGGCCCATCGACGGCTCGTCGAGCATGAGGAGCTTGGGGCCGGCCATCAGGGCACGGCCCATCGCCAGCATCTGCTGCTCCCCGCCCGAGAGCGTGCCGCCGGCCTGCGTCTGGCGTTCGCGCAGCACGGGGAAGAGGTCGTAGACGCGGTCGAAGTCGGCCTTCAGGTCTTGCCGGGGACGTGCGAAGGCGCCCATCTCGAGGTTCTCCCTGACTGTCATGCGCGGGAAGATCTTGCGCCCCTCGGGCGCCTGCGACAGGCCCAGCGTCACGACCTCGTAGGGCGGCACGCTGGTCAGGTCGCGGCCGGCGTAGACGATCTTGCCCGAGCGCGGCCGCTGCAACCCGGAGATCGCGTTCAGCGTGGTGCTCTTGCCGGCGCCGTTGGCGCCGATCAGGGTCACGATCTCGCCGGTCCCGATCTGCAGCGAGACGCCCTTGAGCGCCTCGATCGCGCCGTAGAACACGTGGATGTCGCGTACGTCGAGCATGACGGCGCCGGCCTCGCCGGCGGCGCCGCTCGTATGAGCCGCCGTCTCCATCTAGGCGCTCTTGCCGAGGTAGGCCTCGATGACCTTCGGGTCCTTGCGCACCTGCTCGGGCGCTCCCTCGGCGATCTTCTCGCCGTGGTCGAGCACGACGACGCGGTCGGAGCTGCCCATGACGACCTTCATGTCGTGCTCGATCAGGATGATCGTCATGCCCTCGTCGCGGATCCTGCGGATGAGGCCCATGAGGGCCGCCGTCTCCTGCGGGTTCATGCCGGCGGCCGGCTCGTCCAGGAACAGGAGCGTCGGCTCGGTGGCCAGGGCGCGGGCGATCTCGAGGCGGCGCTGCGAGCCGTAGGGCAGGTTCTTGGCAAGCTCGCCGGCGCGCTCGGCCAGGCCGACATAGGCCAGGAGCTCCCGGCTGCGCTGTGCCACGCCCGCCTCTTCGCGCACCGCCCGCGGCGTGCGCAGCATGACGCGCAGCAGGCCGCTGTGGGTGCGGCAGTGCTGGCCGACCATGACGTTCTCGAGCGCGGTCATCTCGTTGAACAGGCGGATGTTCTGAAAGGTGCGCGCGACACCGAGTCTCGTGACCTTCGAGGGCAGCAGGCCGGCGATGTCGCGACCCATGAAGCGGATCGTGCCCGAGGTGGGTGCGTAGACGCCGGTGATCGCGTTGAAGAGCGTCGTCTTGCCGGCCCCGTTGGGACCGATCAGCCCGACGATCTCGTTGCGCCCGGCGTGAAAGTCGACCTTGTTCACGGCGACCAGGCCACCGAAGGTCTTGACCAGCGCCGCCGTCTCCAGCACGCGTTCGCGCGCCGCCGGGGATGGCCCGCTCGGGGTCTCGGGCGCGCCGGCCACCGGCGCAGGAGGCGTGCCGCTAGTGGCTGGCATCGGACCACTCCTGGCGTTCGTGTTCGGCCTCGCCCCTGCTGCCGGGCCGCATCTCGAGGGCGACCCGCAGCGAGCCGAGCAGGCCCTGCGGGCGGAAGACCATGAGCAGCACCAGCACGAGGCCCAGGGCGATGCCGCGCGTCTCGGGGTGGATCTGCACGAAGGTGAAGTTACGCAGGTACTCCTGCAGCGCGATCCAGATGGTCGCCCCCAGCACGGGACCGGCGATGTTGCCCATGCCGCCGAGCACCACCAGGCTGAGGATCAGGAACGACTGCATGAGCTGGAAGCTGCTCGGCGAGATGTAGTTGATGTAGTGGCCGAAGAACACCCCCATCATGCCGGCGAAGAAGGCGCCGGTGGCATAGGAGAGCAGCTTGTACCGCGAGGTGTGGATGCCCATGGCCTCGGCGGCGATCTCGTCTTCGCGGATGGCCGTCCAGGCCCGGCCTATGCGCGAGCGCACGATCCGAGAGATCGTCCACAGCGAGACGAGCGCCAGCGCGAGGCCCAGGAAGTAGAGGCTCTTCGAGGTCGTGAAGTGGTAGCCGCCGAGCGCCGGTGCGGGGATGCCGGGGATCCCCGACGGGCCGCGCGTCAGGCCCACCCAGTTGCTCGCCACGATGCGGATGATCTCGCCGAAACCGAGCGTCATGATCGCCAGGTAGTCGCCGCGCACGCGCAGTGTCGGGTAGCCGATCAGCACGCCGGCCAGCGCGGCCAGCAGGCCGCCCACCACGAGATTCACCCACATCAGCCACCAGTAGTGGTCGATGTTCACGCCGAACTTCGTCACCAGTACCGTCTGGAAGATGATGGCGGTGTAGTAGGCGCCGATCGCGTAGAAAGCCACGTAGCCCAAGTCGAGCAGGCCGGTGAAGCCGACCACGATGTTGAGCCCTGAGGCGAGCACGACGTAGGTCACGACGACCGTCATCAGGGTGACCCAGCGGTCCTCCTGTACGACGAACGGCAGTGCGATCGCCACGGCCAGCAGCACGACGAGCAGCAGCCGCTGGCGCCTGGTCGGCCCGCCGATGAGGGCCGAGGCGATGGGGTTGAGCTTCGTGGCGAAGCGCCCCTCGGCGGCTGCCGAGGCGTCGATCCCGGCGATCTCGCGTTCGTCGGCCACGCCGTCAGGCCTTCTGTCCGACCGTCGAGCCGAGCAGGCCCGACGGCTTGAACGAGAGGATGAGGATGAGGATCACGAAGGCGAAGGCGTCGCGGTACTGCGAGCCGAGCGGCAGGTAGGCCGAGCCCAGCGCCTCGATCACGCCCAGGATGATGCCGCCCATGAACGCCCCCGGGATGTTGCCGATCCCGCCGAGGACGGCGGCGATGAAGGCCTTGAGACCGGGCGTGAAGCCCATCAGCGGCCAGGCGGCGTGGTACACGCCGCCGTACAGCCCCCCGGCCAGGGCGCCCATCGCGGAGCCGATGAGGAACGTGAGGGCGATCACCTTGTTGACGTTGACGCCCATCAGGGCCGAGGTGCTCTTGTCCTGGGCCGAGGCCCGCATCGCGCGCCCCATGCGGGTGCGGCGCACGTACAGGGTGAGCAGGACCATGACGGCCACGGTGACCAGCACCACGAACACCTGGAACCAGGTGATCTCGACGCCGCCGAGCGCGAACGACTTGGGCTCCCCGCCGGCCGTCGTGAAGAGCGGGATGTTCGGAAACGGAATCTGGTTCGAGCCGTAGATCGCCTGCGCCACGTTCTGCAGGAGCACCGACACGCCGATCGCCGAGATCAGCGCGGCCAGCCGCGGGGCGTTGCGCAGCGGCCGGTAGGCGAGGCGCTCGATGACCACCCCCATCACGCCAACGACCGCCATGGCGATCAGGATCGCGAGGAAGAAGTTCAGGTGCGGCATGTCGACCGTGTGGCCGAAGAGCGTGATGTCCGGCGACATCATCATGATCGTGATGAACGCGCCGAACATGAAGAGCTCGCCGAAGGCGAAGTTGATGAGCTCGATGATGCCGTACACCATCGTGTAGGCCACCGCGATGAGGGCGTAGAGGCAGCCGATCATGAGGCCGTTGACGAGCTGCTGTGCGAATGAGGTCATGACGTCCCCGGATCTCGCGGCGTTCCCTGGATCTTCAAAGGTGGGCGCGAGGGGCGGGGTC
>DATIYD010000038.1:0-3062 GCA_035517975.1 Thermoleophilia bacterium
CGCGGCGGCCTTGCCGCCGCGCCGCCCCAGGGCGCCCCGCGCGCTTGCCAGGTAGCGTTCGAGGGCCGCGGCGGCCTCGTCGCCGAGCGGCACGAGGCGGGACTTGCCGCCCTTGCCGTGCACGAGGAGCTCTCGCTGGACGGCGCGGACGTCGTCGCAGCTCAGGTCGACGAGCTCCTGGCTGCGCAGGCCGCAGCCGTACAGCAGCTCGAAGACCAGCCGGTCGCGCAGAGCCAGCGCGTCGGCGCCGGCCACGGCGTCGCAGATGGCATCGACCTCGGCCGGGCGCAAGGCGTGCGGCAGGCGGCGCCGGCGGCGCGGGCCGGGCAGGTGTTGCGCCGGATCGGCCGGCAGCACTCCCCGCTCGGTCAGAAAGCGGCAGAGCGAGCGCACCGTCGAGAGCTTGCGAGCCAGGGTGGCCGGAGCGTAGCCGCGCCGGCCCAGCTCGGCGGCGAAAGCGCGCACCGCTCCACGGTCGAGCGCGGCGAGGTGGGTCCCGCGTCCTTCGCACCACTCGACGAGCTGGGTCAGGTCGGACGCGTACGAGCGCCGCGTGGCCTCTGACGCGCCGCGGACCTCGAGGCTGCGCAGGAACTGGCCGACGAGGTCGGCGGCATCGGTGTCTGACGGTCCCGCGGGCATGTCCTGGGCTGTTCTCGCTCGGTCGGTGGCTGACGGATGGAGCGTGCCCGCGATGAGACGGGCCGTCCGCTCTCTCGGCTGCCAAGTTCGCCGCGCCGGGCGCCGCCTCCTGCCGGCGGCCATCGTGTTCATCGGCCGGCCGCCCGGCGACCGTCGCGACGGGCGCGGTAGCGCCCGCCCGGCTGCACCTCGAGCAGCCCGTCGATCTCGAGCGCGGAGAGAGCGGCCGCCACCTCGGCCGGCGTGAGGCCGAGGGCTTGCTGCAGCTGGTCTGCGGTGTGCCGGCCGCGCCGCAGGGCGGCCAGCACACGACCCTCGGGACCCGGGCGGCCGGGTGGACCGTCCGCTGCGCCGGTCGACTCGGGATCTTCGGACCCTGACTCGCACGAGCAGGTGGCCGTGTCGGGCCGCCGGTCGGCCCGTCGCCAGGCGCCGTTGGGCAGCAGGTCAAGCACGTCGCCGGGCGCCTCGCACAGGTGAGCGCCGTCGCGCAACAGACGGTGGGGACCGGCCGACAGCGGCCTGCCGGCCTCGCCGGGCACGGCCAGGACGTCGCGCCCGAGGTCGACGGCGAACGCGGCCGTGTGCAGCGCCCCGCTGCGGGCGCTGCCCTCGACGATCACGACGGCGTCGGCGAGGGCGGCGATCACGCGGTTGCGCGCCGGGAAGTGCCAGGGGTGCGGCGGCAGGAGCCAGCCGTACTCGGAGAGCAGCAGGCCGCGATGTTCGAGCGCGACGAACAGCTCGGCATTGGTGCGCGGCACCGCCAGGCGCACTCCGGCACCCAGCACACCCGCCAGGGCGACACCTGTGCCGTCGAGAGGGGCCGCGGCCTCGCGGTCGGCGACGTCGGCCGCGTCGAGGCCGTCGAGCGCGCCGACGTGCGCCTGAGCGTCGATGCCCAGGGCCATGCCGCTGACCACGTTGACGCCGGCTCTCGCAAGGCCGCCGCCCAGCAGCCAGGCCATCTCGAGTCCGTAGGGCGACGGCCGCCGGGCGCCGACGATGGCCACCGTGGGCCGCCGGCGCAAGGCGCGCAGCATCTCGCGCCATTGGTGGCCGCGCAGGTAGAGCACGGGTGGAGGGTCGAAGAGCTCGCGCAGACCGGGCGGGTAGTCGGCGTCGCACCAGGCGATCACAGCCTCGTGGGCACCAGCCTCGCCGGTGGCCACCGCGGCGTCGGTGGACGCCGCTCCGAGCTCGACCAGAGGTTCGCCGGCGGCCCGCGGGCGCAGGGCGCGGGCGAGGGCAGGCTGAGGCTGGGCGACCACGTCGGCGAAGGTGCCGTGCGCCTTGACCAGACGACCCACGAGCCCGCGGTCGTAGGCAGCCTGCCGGCCGAGCCAGAGACAGAGCCGGCGCACGGCCGCGCTGCCGAGCTCGCCGGACGAAACGGCGGCGCCTTCGGCCGCGCTCGGCCGGGCGCTCACGCGCCCCGCCACGACTGCTCGCGGTACGACAGGCTCTCGCGGACGTGCCGCATCGCGATCGTGTCGCAGCCCTCGAGGTCGGCGATCGTCTGAGCGACCTTGGTCACGCGATCGCAGGCCCTGGCGCTGAGGCGCAGGCTCTCGTAGGCGCGATCCAGTTCGGCGCGCGCGGCCGGCTCGAGCACGCAGAGCTCGCGCAGGCCGCGCGCGCTCAGGTGAGCGTTGGCGCTCGCCCCACTGGCCGCGAGGCGGCGGCGCTGCCGGACGCGGGCGGCGGCCACCCGCTCGCGCACGACGGCCGACGGCTCGCCCTGGGCGAGGGCGCGCCGGTCGCGTGGTGTGAGGCGCGGTACGTCGATGCGCAGGTCGATGCGGTCGAGCAGCGGGCCGCTCAGCCGCTGGCCGTACTGGGCGAGGCGGTGAGCCGGACAGGTGCAGTGACGGCCCTTGTCGCCGGCGAAGCCGCACGGACACGGGTTCATGGCGGCCACCAGCATGATGCGGGCCGGAAAGGTGAGCGACTGGAGCGCCCGCGAGATGGTGATCTCGCCGTCTTCGAGCGGCTGCCGCAACCCCTCGAGCGCCGAGGCGCGAAACTCGGGGAACTCGTCGAGGAAGAGCACGCCATGATGCGCCAGGCTGACCTCGCCGGGGCGCGGCGTCGACCCGCCGCCGACCAGGCCGACCGCCGAGATCGTGTGGTGCGGCGCCCGGAACGGGCGCCGCACCACGAGCGAGACGTCGCCGGCCAGCATGCCGGCCACGCTGTAGATGCGGGTCACGTCGATGGACTCGTCGACCGAGAGCGGCGGCATGATGGAGGGCACGCGGCGGGCCAGCATGGTCTTGCCCGAGCCGGGCGGCCCCACCATGAGAAGGTTGTGGGCGCCGGCGACGGCGACCTCGAGCACGCGTTTGACGCCGGCCTGGCCGAGCACGTCGGAGAGGTCGGGATCGGCTGTCTGGGTAGCACGCAGGAGCTGCTCGGCG
>DATIYD010000039.1:0-2098 GCA_035517975.1 Thermoleophilia bacterium
GAGGGCGCGGCGCGTGGCGCGCACCTGCTTGCGGGTGACCGCGATGCCGCCGACGCCCTCGGGCGTGCCCTCGAGCAGGCCGTCCATGTGGCTCTGCCCCGCCGTGCGGATGACCATCATGTGGTCGGCGCCGTGCCAGGCCGCCATGCGCATGCGGCGGATGTCGTCTTCGAAGCGGCCGCTGGCGATCTCGGTCGTGACCACGCAGTCGGGCTGCGGATCGATGTTGCCGAAATAGTGCGCGGTGGGCAGCGGCACGCTCCGGGCGAGACCCTTCGAGGTCTCCTTGTAGGTGAAGGGTCCGATCTGCTGGTCGCGCACCTGCTCGCGCCAATGCCAGCCGCGACGGCGCGGCCGGTACGACTCGATGCCCTCGAGCAGGGCCGGCACGTCGAGCTTCTCGTTGGGCTGCAGGGGGCCGTCGCCCGCCCCCGCCGGGCCGCTCGTGCGGGGCTCGTCAGGCATGACGCACCCCCCACTTCTCCTCGACCACGTCCCAGCCGTCGCCGCGCGCCAGCCAGCGGCCGGCCTCGGGCGGCGCAACGCCCCATTTGGTGGCGCAGTGCAGCACGATCTGGCCGACGCCATGGCCCAGCAGGCCGCGCTTCTCGCAGTCGGCCACGACGGCCATGGCGGTCGGCGAGTCGAGGCCCATGCGCATGAGCACGCTGCGCTCGATCGAGGGCGAGGTGTGCGTGCGGGCGAGCTCGACGAGCGGCGCCACGATCTCCTCGGCCAGGGCCCAGAAGCGCGCCTCGAGCTGCTCGTCGGTCAGGCCGGCAAGGTGCTCCCGTTCCTCGAGGTAGGTGTCCTTGCGCATACGCCTCAGGCCTCCTTGGCGGCGAGCTCGCCGAGCATGGCCTCGACGGCGGCCGGAGAGGTGTTGGTGTCGGCCGCCAGGAAGGCGATGTCGGCGGCGGTCGGCTCGTAGCCGGCCGGCGCCGCCTTGACCGCGTTGCGCACGTAGCTGCGGCGCATGCGGGCGACGTCGAAGTCGTTGGCCTGGATCTGCTCGAGGCGCTCGGGGATGACGATCACGGTGCCCGGCTTGTTGCCGCGCGGGTCGCCGCTGCGCACCTCGACGCCCATCTCCTTGGCGAAGTTGAGCTGCGCCCAGTGATGCTTGCCGGCGCCGGTGTACTCGGTCTCCTGCACGACGATGGTGGCCTCGCGAGGCAGCTCGCGAGCCAGCGAGACGGCCGCCGTCATGGCCGTGTTGCCGGCCGGACCGCGCTCGAGGCCCTCGAGCTTGACCAGGGCCTCGGTCACGTAGAACACCTCGCCCTGGGTGACCGTCAGGTAGCGGTCGATGTAGCGCAGCGGCCGGGCCGCGTTGCGCGGCACGTCGGCGCGGTCGGGCCAGGTGGCAAAGGGCACGCCGAAGCCGGTGTGACCGGTCGTGAAGCTCTTGCGGTTGAAGTCGTTGTCGGAGGCCATGTGCAGGCCCGACAGGTCGACCGAGGCGCTCACGATCTGCGTGGCATCGGCGCCGGCCCGCTTGAGGCCGCGTGCCGTGCCGGTCGTGTTGCCGCCCCCGGCGTGGGTGATGACGCAGGCGGTCGGATCGGCGCCGGTCAGGGCGCGCATCTCCTGCGAGACCTCGAGCCCCAGGGTCTCGATGCCCGACACGCCGAACGAGCTGTACAGCGAGGCGGCGAAGTAGCCGGTCTGGTCGAGCAGCTCGACCATGTGGAAGAAGAGCTCGGGGCCGACCGTCATCTGCACGACCTCGGCGCCGTAGGCCTCGCAGATACGGGCCTTCTCGACGATCTCGGGCTGGCCGATCTTGCGGCTGTCGTAGGTCTCCTGGCAGATGATGCATTTCAGGCCGGCACGAGCCGCCTGGCTGGCCACGGCGGCGCCGTAGTTGCCCGAGGTGGCGGCGATCACGCCCTCGTAGCCCTTCTCGCGGGCGACGTGGATGGAAACGCTGGCGCGGCGGTCCTTGAAGGCGCCGGCCAGGTTGGCGGCCTCGTCCTTGACGAAGATGCGGGCGCCCTTGCCGGCCTCGCAGGTGGAGCGCACGAGATCGGTGAGGTTGCGCAGCTCGAGCATGGGTGTGTGGCCCACGCCGGCCTTGGTCTGGATCTCGACGATG
>DATIYD010000040.1:0-21887 GCA_035517975.1 Thermoleophilia bacterium
CGAGGCCATCCCGCAGGCTATCGCCGAGACCCGCCGCGTGTGCTCGTCGGTCAACGTCGCCTCCACCCGCGCCGGCATCAACATGGACGCCGTGACGCGCATGGCCGACGTGCTGCTCGACGTCTCGCGGCGCACGGCGGCAAACGACTCCATCGGCTGCGCCAAGATCGTCACCTTCTGCAACGTGCCCGAGGACAACCCCTTCATGGCCGGCGCCCTGCACGGCAGCGGCGAGCCCGAGGTGAGCATCAACGTGGCCATCTCGGGCCCGGGTGTCATCCGCAACGTCGTGGCCCGCCACCCCGACCTGTCGTTCACCGACCTCGCCGACCTGATCAAGCGCACGACTTTCAAGATCACGCGCGTCGGCGAGCTCGTCGCGCGCGAGGCGGCCGAGATGCTCGACGCGCAGATGGGCATCATCGACCTCTCGCTCGCGCCCTCGCCGGCCGTGGGCGACTCGGTGGCCGAGATCCTCGAGGCGATGGGCCTGGCGCGCACCGGCGCGCCGGGCACCACGGCGGCTCTCGCCATGCTGAACGACGCCGTCAAGAAAGGCGGCACCATGGCGACCTCGTCGACCGGCGGCCTGTCGGGCGCCTTCATCCCGGTGAGCGAAGACGCCGGCATGGCGCGGGCCGCCGCCGAAGGGGTGCTCTCGATCGAGAAGCTCGAGGCCATGACCTCGGTCTGCTCCCTCGGCCTCGACATGATCGTCGTGCCCGGCGACACCTCACGCGACGCTCTGGCCGGCACGATCGCCGACGTCATGGCGATCGGCATGATCAACGGCAAGACCACCGGCGCCCGGCTGATCCCCGCTCACGGCAAGAGCGTGGGCGACTGGGTCGAGCTCGGCGGCCTGTTCGGGGCGGGCCCGGTCATGCCCCTGAGCACGGCGGGCAACGGCGCCTTCGTGGCGCGGGGCGGACGCATACCCGCGCCGCTGCAGGGCCTGACGAACTGAGCGCACGCGACGACGCCACGCCGGCCTGAGCGGCGAACGAGGAGCCCGATTGACGAACCGCACGGGGCCGGTCTTGCTACGCCTGCAGCTCCGAAAGCAGCATCTTTACCTGGGCGAGCTGGTCGTCGAGGCCGAGCGCCTCGCAGATCTTCTCGGCCTCGGTGAGCTGCAGGATGGCGTCGAGGGTCTGCTCCTGGTCGCGGCAGGCCTTGGCAAGCTCGATCTCGTCGTCTACGAGCTGCACGAGCAGGCCGTGCACCGCCGGGTCCGCCAGGTCCACCTCGCCGTCGCCGGTAGTCACGATGATCTCGGACAGTAGTGCGGGCGTCTCGCTCCGGGGCGCTGGGCCGGCGGCCAGCGGAGCCTCGCCGGTCAATGCCTGCAGCTCGGGCACTCCGGCCTGCCGCTCCTCCGCGGGCTTGACCCGCGGCTGGTCGGGCGTCTCCCCGGCAAGAGCGCCGGCCGCCGGCTCCTGGGCGACGAGCGACGCAGCCGCTGGCCGCTCCACCGCGGCCTCGGGTTCTTCGGCCTCGGGTTCTTCGGCCTCGGGCTCTTCGGGCGCGGGCTCTTGCGCTATCGGCTCCTCGGCCGCGGGCCCGTGCGCCTCGCTTGCGGTCGGCTCCGGCGGTTCACTCGAGATCGGTTCCGGCGCTCCGCTTGCGGCCGGCTCCGGCGCCTCGCTTGCGGCCGGCTCCTGCGCATCGGGCGGGAAGATGTCCTCGTGCGAGCCGAAGGGATCGACCGGGAAGGGACCATGGCTCACTGGCGGCGCCGCGGCACCTGCCGCCGGTTTGCCGAGGCCTTCGAAACCGCGTGTCAGCGGCTCGTCGAGGAACGATCCGGTCTGTTCGGGCGTCACGATCGGCGTCAAGATCGGCGCGGCGGCCGCGGGTGGCGGCATTGCCGGCGCCTCCGCGACCGGTGCCTCCGCGACCGGCGCTTCTGCGGCGGGCGCCTTCACGACGGGCGCCTCCGCGACCGGGGCCGCTTGAGCTTTGGCGACCGGCGCCGAGGCTACGGCCGGCTCGACAGCCGGCGCGGGCGTTGCCGGGGGGGCGGTCACGGGCGGGGGCGGCGCGGGCGCTTCGGCCGCGGGCGTGGGCATCGCTGGTGTGGGCGGCGCCGCCCATTGGGGCGCCCTCGAAGCCAGGAGGTCGGCCGGAGCCGCGGACGACCAGCTCGGCGTAGCCTCGGCAAACGCGGCAGTGCCGCCGACGGGACCGGCCGCCTTGTCCGTGGCGGCCATGACCCGATCGTCGCGGCCGCGGTGTCTGATCAGGACGACGAGCAGCAACACCGCGACGATCAGGGCCGCGACGGCTACCCCAAGCCACTGCATCTGGATCGCTGCGATCATTTTCGTTCCCCTCGCGTCATAAGGATGTCGAGCTGAAGTTCTTCTCTTGTCGGCCGTTCCCTGCGGCGCATGAGGGCGAGCGGTAGAATCCGGCCATGATCGATCCCGCCGTGCTGCGAGCCACCATGGCCGAGCTCGGGCAGCCGCCCTATCGTGCGACTCAGGCCTACCAGGCCCTGACACGCGGGCTTGCGACCGACTTCGCCGCGATCGGCGTGCTGCCCAGGGCGCTGCGCGCCGCGCTGGCCGAGCGACTCGAGCCGCTCGCGCTGAGGCCGGTCGAGACACGTGCCACGGCGACCGGCGACGCCCGCAAGACGCTCTTCGAGACGTGCGACGGGCACGCGGTCGAGGCCGTCCTCATGCTCTACCGGCGCCGGGCGACGGTGTGCGTCTCGAGCCAGGTCGGCTGCTCGGTGCGCTGTGCCTTCTGTGCTTCGGGCGCCCGGGGCCTCGCGCGCAGCCTGAGCGCTGAGGAGATGGCCGATCAGGTGCTCCACTTCGCCCGCGAGCTGCGCGGCGCGGGACGCTCGGTCACCAACGTCGTGTTCATGGGCATGGGCGAGCCGTTCCACGCCTACGACGAGACGCTGCGCGCCTGCCGGCTGTTGAGCGACCCGGAGGGCTTCGGCCTGGGCGCGCGCGGCCTG
Source organism: Thermoleophilia bacterium (assembly GCA_035517975.1). Classification (GTDB taxonomy): domain Bacteria; phylum Actinomycetota; class Thermoleophilia; order UBA2241; family UBA2241; genus Bog-752. Next base: position 2,975 of record DATIYD010000040.1, read on the forward strand.
TCGATCTCGACCGCCGGCGTCGTACCGGCTGTGCGACGCTTCACCGCCGAGGAGTCGCAGATCAACCTTGCGGTGAGCCTGCACGCCGCGACCGATGAGCTCCGTGACCGGCTCGTGCCCCTCAACCGTCGCTACCCGCTCGACGCCCTGCTCGCCGCCTGTGCCGACTACGTCATTCGCCGGCGGCGCAAGTTGTTCTTCGAGTACGTCGTGCTGGCCGGGGTGAACGACGGCGACGACCAGGTGAGGGCTCTGGCCGGACGGCTGCGCCGGCCGCTCTACCACCTGAACCTGATCGCCTACAACGAGACGGGCGGCGAGTTCGCACGCCCACAGGCGCGCGAGCTTGCCGCCTTCCGCGAGCGGCTCGTCGCGGCCGGCCTCTCCTGCACAGTCAGACGCTCGCCCGGGGGAGAGATCGAGGCCGCCTGCGGCCAGCTCGCCGCGACGCGCGCCCCGGGGCCGCTCGACTAAGAGACGGACTCGGGCAGCGCGGCGCGCAGCCGCGCCGCGGCCTCGCGCGGCTCGACCGTGTCGATCGAGATGCCGGTGCCGAGCTCGAAGCCGGCGAGGGTCGTCAGGCGCGGGGCGATCTCGATGTGCCAGTGGAACGGCGGGGCGGCCTCGCCGCTCACGCCTTCGATCGGGACTCCGGCGCCGCCCGCGCCGCCGCCGGCGTCGGCCGGGCAGGGCACGGTGTGCAGCCAGGCGTTCAGCGGGGCGTCGCCGGTGGCCCCGGCGACGGCCGTGAGGACGCGCTTCAGGGCGAAGCCGACCACGCCCGGCTCGGCCCGCAGGAAGTCGGCTTCGTGGGCGCGGGGCGCCAGGCGCACCTCGTAGGGCCAGCGCGAGGCGTCGGGCGCCCAGGCCACGATGGGGCCGTCGAAGACCAGGCGCGAGCCTTCGTCGGCGGCCGCGCGCATCACGTCACACAGCAGGCAGCGGTCGTACTTCACGCGGTAGCGCGCGAACTGCTCGAGCTCGCTCACGAGGACCGGCGGCACGATCGGCGTGGCGAAGATCTGTGAGTGCGGATGGGCCAGCGAGGCGCCGGCGGCGCGGCCGTGGTTCAGGATCACGGTGACCGCGGCCGCGCCGCCGGCGCAGAGGGCCGCCACGCGGCGCTGATACATGGCGACGACGTCGGCGATCTCGGCCGGCGGCTGGGCATACAGCGGCAGGTCGTGGCGGGGGGAGTGCACGACGACCTCGTGACCGCCCTCGAAGACCGGGAACTTGTTCGGCACGACACGGACGGACCAGCCCGGGGTGTCGGGCGCCGAGCCGGCGGGCCGCAGGGCGTCGACCTCGGGCGGCGTGAGATGCTCGTGGCCCTCGCAGAAGGGACAGTCGGTGGCCGCTGCGGCGCCGCCGGGGCCAGGCGTGGCACGGTCGGCGGCCGGAAAGCCGGAGTCGGCCGGATCGTGAGGCCGGGCTTGCCGGCGCGAGGCGATCACTGTCCAAGCGCCGTTCAGCGGGTCGCGGACCAGCCTGCCTTTCGGGGCTTCGGGCGGGTCGCTCACCGCCCGCCGCCGGCCGGCTGTGACCCGTCGTCGCTCACTGGTGCAGGACGAAGGCGCCGCCGCCCGAGCGCTTGGCCTCGTACATGGCCTCGTCGGCCCGCGCCAGCACCCCGGCGCCGCTCTCGTCGGTGGGGCGCACCAGCGTGGCGCCGACCGAGACCGTCATGGTGAGGCTCTCCTCGGAGGGCGTGACGAAGCGCGAGCCGTGCACAGTGTGCACGGCTCGCTCGCCGACGTGGCGCAGGTCATCGTCGCCGGCCACCGCGCTCACGACCACGAACTCGTCGCCGCCGTAGCGGGCGAGCAGGTCCATCTTGCGGGTGCCGTCGGAGAGGATGGTGGCCACGAAGCGCAGCGCCTCGTCGCCGGTGGCGTGGCCGAACGCGTCGTTGATCGACTTGAACTCGTCGACGTCGATGTGGGTCACGCCGAAGCGCTGGCCGATGCGCCGATAGAGCTCGAGCTGCTGCTCCAGGACGATATCGATGTAGCGCCGGTTGAAGAGGCCGGTGAGCGCGTCGGTGACCGCCGTGTCGGAGAGCTTCTGCACGAGACGGGTCACCTCACGCCCGGCCACCGTCTCGAGCTCGCCGAAGACCTCGACGCCGTACGGCTCGTCGTCGAGCGTGAAACGCCGCGTCTTGACGTAGACCGGCAGACGCTCGCCGTCTTCGCGGCGCAGGAACACTTCGTTGACGTTGCGCGCCTTGCCGTCGGCGATGCACTGCTCGAGCGGGCACGAACCGATGCAGAGGCGGCGCCCGTAGACGTCTTCGTGGACGAGGATCTCGTCGTAGCAATGGCTGCCGAGCACATCGGCCGCCGAGTAGCCGGTGATGCGCTCGGCGCCCTCGCTCCAGTAGACGATCTCACGTTCGGCGTTGGTCACGTAGATGCCCTCGGGCAGGGCGTCGATCAGGTCGGGCAGGAACCGGTCGAAGGTGCGCCGGCCGTGCATGGAGGCGCGACGGTCGAGGCCGATCCAGCCCTGGTCCGGGTGCGCGCTGCTCGGGGAGTCGCTCACGCGTCGCCCATGTCGATGGCGCCGTCGGTGCCGAGGGCCGTCTCGAGCGTGGGCTTCTCGATGGCGTCGCGCGACTTGTAGAGGCGCTGGGAGTCCTGCACCTTCTCGTAGTCGTCGTCGATGATCGCGCCCATGCGCCGCCACAGGCAGACGTCGCGTTTGAGGTAGCGCTCCTTGATCTCGCTGCTGCACTCGGCGACCACGGGGCAGCCGTAGCAGACCTCGTTGTCGATCACCGTCTTGGACACCTTCAGGCGCTCGCCCTCGTCGATGCGCCGGTAGGCGTCGAGCAGCAGCTCCTGCACGTTGCCGGCGATGCGGATGGTGAACTCGGGCATGGTCTCCGATTCGTCGAACTCAAAGACGCCGTTCTGCCAGTGCGCCAGGGCGAAGATCTGGTCGAGCGTCTGCTTGACCATGATGTCGCGCACCTGGTCGGCGGTGATGTAGCCCTTGTCGAGCAGGCGCTGGCCGAGCGGCTTGGCTTTCTTCTCTTCCTTGGAGAGCAGCGTGTCGGCCATGAGCACCTCGGAGAGCTGCGCCTCGTCGAGCAGGCCGGCCCTGACCAGGCGCGTGCCCAGCTTCTCGTCGGTCATGGGGAGCGAGATCGCCTGCACCCGCCCCTCGATCAGGTAGATGAACCCGAACTCGTCGAAGTCGCGCACCTCGATGATGCCGGTCGCCTGCTCGTGGGCGAGGAACTGCAGCACACTGGCCAGCTTGAAGGTGCGTATGGAACCGCTCAGCAGCATGGGTCCGGGCTCTCTCCCCTTTTCCGCTGGTTTTCGGCACAGTATGGCAGAAATGTTAGGATGGGACTCACGTTGCCGAAGGGGTCGGAGCCCAGGGGCGCGCGTTGAACTCCCCCGTGAGGCTGGCTATACTTGCCCCTTTGGACACAAGTGAACGAGCGAGGACGCCGTGAAGAGGACCTATCAACCCAACACCCGCAAGCGCAAGAAGACGCACGGCTTTCGCAAGCGGATGAGCACCAAGGCGGGGCGATCGGTGATCAAGCGGCGTCGCCGGAAGGGTCGCAAGCGGCTGACCGCTTAAGCTGCGCGCCGCATGCCGGCCAAGCGCTCGAGACTCACCCGGTCCAGTGACTTCCAGCGTGTCTATCGCCAGGGAAGCTCGACAGCGTCGCGGTTCCTGGTGTTGCACTACTTCGCCCAGCCGGCCGGTGCCGTCGGGGCCGAGCCGCGTCTCGGCCTGTCGGTGTCGAAGAAGCTCGGCGGCGCGGTCGTGCGCAACCGCGTCAAACGCCTCCTGCGCGAGACGTTTCGCGAGTGCGCCGCGGAGCTGCCAGGGAACTACGATTACGTGTTGATCGCCCGTCCTCAACTGACCGAACTGCTCGACGGCCCCGACAAGGGCGCCGTGCCCGCGGCCGTGCGCGACGTCTTCGAGCGCGCCGAGCTGCTCCAGAAAGGCGAAAGAGACTGACGTCCATGATCCGCTCGATCTTCATCGCCCCCATCAGGCTCTACCAGATCGCGATCTCGCCCATGCTCGGCCAGCGCTGCAAGTACTATCCGAGCTGCTCGGAGTACACGATCGAGGCCATCCGCGTGCACGGTCCGCTCAAGGGCATGGCACTCGGCGCCTGGCGCATCCTGCGCTGCAACCCCTTCAGCGACGGCGGCATCGACCACGTGCCGCCGCGGCACGCCTAGGCCATGACGCATCTCATCCTGGCCTTCGCGAGCAACCCGGTCTTCCACGAGCTCGGCACCATCTTCGGGCCCTTCGTCGACCTGCTGCGCGGCATCCTGCGCGCCATCCACGGCGTCATCGGCAGCTGGGGCTGGGCGATCATCATCCTCACGGTGATGGTGCGGCTCGTCCTCTGGCCGGTCACGCATCGCCAGTTCCGTTCGGCCCAGGCCATGACGCAGCTCCAGCCCAAGATCAAGGAGCTGCAGCGCAAGTACAAGAGCGACAAGCGCAAGCTCCAGGAAGAGACGATGAAGCTCTACCAGGAGTACCGGGTCAACCCGTTCGCGTCGTGCCTGCCGCTCCTCATCCAGATGCCGATCTTCATCTGCCTGTACTACGCGATCCGCTTCACTCCCGAGATCCGTACTTCGAGCTTCTGGATCATCCCGTCGCTGGGCAAGCCCTATCTGCCGCTCTTCATCTTCTACATCATCACGCAGATGATCTCCACGGAGCTCATGCTGCAGCCCAACACCGAGCCCCAGCAGAAGTGGCTCATGCGGGCGATGCCGGTCGTCTTCATCTTCATCCTCTTCCGGTTCCCGGCCGGCCTCATGCTCTACTGGGTGACGACCAACCTCTGGACCATCATGCAGCAGAGCATCATCCGCAGGAGCATCGGGAAGCGCGAGCTGCAGCCGCTCGGTCCCAAGCCGCCGGGGCGCTTCATGCGCGCCCTGAGCCAGGCGCAGGAGCGCAGCACCGCCGGTCAGACGAGCGGCCGCGCCGGCACCGATGGCGCGAGCGCCAAGAGCGGCGCGCGGCCGGCCGGCAAGCAAGGCCAGGGCTCCGGCGCACGGCCGAACAAGCCCGGTGCGAAGGGAACCGCGCGCCAGGGCGGCAAACCCGGCGCGGCGGGCTCGGGCCAGAAGCGCCCCGGGGCGCGGCCGGCGGGCAAGGGCGGCACGCAGGGCGGCAAACGTCCGCCTCGACCGAGTGGAGCGAGCGATGGACCAAAGCGTAAGCCCACCACCTGACGAGCAGGCCGACGAGACCGACTTCGCGACCGTGGCCAGCGGGGCCACCGTCGAGGCGGCCAAGCAGAAGGCCCTCGAGCAGCTCCGCAAGGTCGTGCCCTACGTGCGCGAGGACGACGTCGAGTTCGTCGTCGTCGACGAGGGCGGTCAGGGCGGCTTTCTGGGCATGGGGCGTTCGCAGCCGCGCGTCGAGGCCCGTGTGCTGCCCGGCGGCGGCGGCGAGGCGGCCGACGTGGTCGACGCCGACGAGGCTCTCGAGAAGCTCGATGAGTTCGTCACCCGGGTGACGACCGGCATGGGTCTCGAGGTCGACGTCGAGGTCTCGCAGTCGGGCGACGCGGTCGTCGCCGACATCGCCGGCACCGACCTCGGACTGCTGATCGGCCGCCACGGGCAGACCCTCGATGCCCTGCAGTATCTCGCCGCCATCGTGGTCAATGGTCATTCGCACGCGCGCCGCCAGGTGATCGTCGACGCCGAAGGCTACCGCAACCGCCGCGAGGTCTCGCTGCGCTCGGTGGCCGAGCGCGCCGCCCAGAAGGTCGAGCGCACGCGGAACGAGCTCGTCCTCAAGCCCATGACCGCGGCCGAGCGCAAGATCGTGCACCTGACGCTCAAGGACCACCCCAAGGTCGAGACGCGCTCCGAGGGCGACGAGCCGCAGCGCTCGGTCATCGTCTCGCCGCGCAAGCGCGCCTAGGGGGGCTCGCCTCCGCCGGGCGTCAAGGCGGCGGCGGCCGCCGCCGATACTGTCCCGTGAGTACGCGGCCGCCCGGCGGCGGCCGCCGCAGACGCATTCACAGGGGACCGCCCGCGGTCCGGGAAGGGAGACCACTCATGCGAAAGCTCCGCCTCAGCGCCATCGCCCTTGGTCTGCTGGTGGCCGTTCTGGTCGTGGCCGGCTGCGGGTCGTCGGGCACAGGCTCGTCGGTCGCGAAGCCCAGCACGGCCAACGGCATGACCGTCGCCCAGATCCTGGCCAAGTCGCGACGGGCCATGGACAAGGTTTCGAGCGTGAGCTTCACGGGCGACGCCAGCTTCAAGATCAGCTCGAACGGCACCAGCGCCTCGGCCCTGTTGCTCGGCCAGCAGCCCATCGCGGTGCACCTGTCCGGCAAGGCCGCGGGCGTCGCCGGCGCGACCGGCACGACGGCGGCCGCCAAGGCGGCCGCCGGCAAGGCCATGCGCGCCGATGTCGCCGTCACCGTGAAGGCCGGCTCCCAGACCGTGGGTCTGGGCTTCAAGGCCCGCGGTGGCCGCAGCTGGGTCAACGTCCAGGGCGTCTGGTATGCGGTGCCGCCCAGCAGGAGCGGCAGCACGGGCGCGAGCTCGGGTGGCGTCAAGGGCGCGAGCGGTCTGGGGATCGACCCCGCGACGTGGGCCGCCTCGAGCACGGTGACCACCGAACAGCTGGACGGCGTGAGCGTCTACCACGTGGTGGTCAAGGCCGACACGGCCAAGATCACCGGCGACCTGCTGAAGGGACTGTCGAGCTCCGCCTTCTCAAAGGCGGCCGGTAGCGCCGGCAACGCGGGCGCCGAGCTCAACCTGCTCCAGCACAATCCGGCCCTGCTGAACGGTCTCAAGAAGGCGCTGGCCTCGGCCTCGGTCGAGGAGTGGATCGACGCCTCGACCTTCCGGGTGGTCAAGGGCGCCTTCGACGCGCAGTTGCACTTCGGCAGCGGTCAGAGCACGACCGGTCTGGGCGTGCACGCCACGCTCACGCTGGGCGGCTTCGACCAGCCGGTCAACGTGGTCCCGCCGCTCCATGCCAAGCCCCTCAAGCAGCTCACGAAGGGCCTGTCGGGCCTGAGCGCCGGCAGCGGCGTCGGGCTGTAGGAGACGGCCGAGCGGCACCTCGACAGCCCGTTAGCGACGAGGCGCCCGGGCGAGGCGGCGTTTGCCGCCTCGCCCAGGCGCCTCTTGTCGTCGGGCATTCTGGTCGCTCCGCGCGGCCGGCCGCGAGCGTCCCCGCGTGAGCGCGCTCTAACGGCCCCAGTCGAAGTCGGGAGCGCGCTTGCTCTTCCAGTCGGCCGGCACGTTCTCGTCGTCGGTGCGCTGGCCCTTCATCGACTTCGAGATGATGACGCCGCGCGTGACGCCGGTCGTGCGGGCGTCGCTCGTGTCCTTGGGCGTGGGCGGCTTGATCTGGGTCGAGGCGAGCTGCACCGTGCCGTCGGTGCGGGCGCTGGCGTTGGGCCGCAGATCGACGCGCTCCTCGTAGCCGCGGTCGGCCAAGGTGATGCGGCCGGCGCCCTCGAGCTCGACGCGGAACTGATACCAGCCCATCGACCACATGAAGGTGATGAGCAGCGTGCTGTCGTTCTCGGAGCCGACGTGGACCTGGGGGATGCCCAGGTTCTCGTTGGTCTCGACGATGCGCTTGGGTACCGCGCTGACGTTGAGCAGGTCGACGCCGCGCTGCAGGATCGTGAGCGGCACGAACTCGCCGCCGTTGCCGCCGGTGTCGGCGCCGGCATTCGGCACGGCGTCGTCGTTGGGGCCGACCAGCACGAAGCGTTCCTCGTCGGCACTGCGTTCCTCATCGGCGACGCGTTCCTCGTCGGCGACGCGTCCCTCACCGGCGTGGCGGTCCTCGTCGCCATGGGGAGCCGCGTCGGCAACGCGCTCTTCGTCGGCGCGGCGCGCCTGGTCGCCGAAGGCGTCGGCCGCCAGGACGGCGGGGTCGTCGAAGGGCGACATGCCGGGGACGTCGGGCGCGGTCGCGCCCGCTGCCGGCGCATCGAGAGCGCCGATCTCGACCAGGTCGGCCGGTGTGTACTCGGCGGTCTCGGCGCCGATCTCGGCCGCTTTGAACTCGGCGGTGTCGGCGCCGGCCTCGGGGACCGCGGCCGGCACGTCGGCGACGACGGCCAGACCGGCCGCCCGGTCGTCGGCCACGGGCTCGCCGCCTTCTTCGCGGCCGTTGCCCGCGGCCGTCGCCTCGCCGCGCACCCGCGCGAGCTGGGCGGCGAGCTCCTCTTTTTCGGCCGCGGCGCGGGCGAGCAGGCTCTCGAGGCGCTCGATCTCGGCGTCTTTGTCTTTGAGGGCGCGCCAGAAGGCGTCGCTGTCGGCACGCGCGGGGCGCACGCGGCCGGGGGTCACGGTGGCGATGTCGTCGGCCGGCTCGAACGAGGGGCCCGGCGCGGCGTCGGCGCGTGCGCACAGCGCACAGATGAACCGCTCCGAACCGTCGTCTTCGACCACGCGCTGGGTCCATTCGCCGGCGAGCAGCGTGCGTCCGCAGGCGCTGCAGATCGTGTCGTCGCTTTCGTCCTTGCTGCGTCCGAAAAGGCGTCCTAGCATGTCGGCTCCACGGGTGGGGGCTGGTTAGCTGAAAACGGGCAGGGGCCTCAGCCCACAAGACCACTCATGGTACCAGACTTCGGCGCGGTCGGGCGTCGTCCCGCCGTCGCCAAGCGCGGGGCTGCCGGCGCGGGTTGCCAGCGCGGGTTGCCGGCGCGGGCTGCCGGCACGGGCTGCTAGGCCTCTTCGTCTGTAGCGTCGAACTCGAGGCCGACGGTGTCGGCTCTGTTGATGACGTCCTGCGCCAGCTGCAGGTCCTGCGCGCTCACGAGGACGTCGATGGCGCCGAGTCCCGAGGTCCCGGGGTAGGCGTCGTGCAGGCCGCCGCGCAGCGTGGCGGCGATGCCCGCCTCGCTCAGCACGTTGGAGATCGCGGTCGCCTGGTCGAGATCGTTCGCGGTGGTCGCACGCATCAGCTCCATCGTGACACCTCGCTTTCGGTTCGCTCGTCGTCGCGCTCCGCCACGGCACCCGGCCGATGTATACCCGGTCCGAGGACCGGTGACTCAGGCTCCGCCAGCGAGGCGGCGCCGCCCGCCGGGCCGGGACGCCGCCCGCCGAGACGGTCACCGCCCGCCGAGACGGTCAGCCGCCCGCGGGCGGTTCCTGGCCGGCGTCGAGCTCGAGCTCGTCGATGAGGCGGCGCGCCTCGTCGTAGCGCGCCGCCGGCACCAGCAGGCCGTAACCGCCCATCTGCGGCATGCCCGGGAACCCGGACTGCCCGCCGATCACCTCGACGGCGATGCCGCTCGACTCGAGCAGTTCCTTCAGGCTCGTAGCGGTGGTCAGGTCGATCTCGTCGACCACGGTCCTGGTCTCCACGGTCAGTCCTCCTTGTGGACGAGCGCGCGCAGCGTGTCGATGTTGGCGGCGTCGGGGCCCTTGTCGTCGTAGCCGGGGACCTCGAGGATGCCGGGGATACCGGCGAAGGCGGGGTGGTTGACGAGCCGGCCCATGGCCTCGCGGCCGATCTCTCCGTCGCCGATGTTCTCGTGGCGGTCGCGATTCGAGGCGAAGGCCGACTTGGAGTCGTTCAGATGCACCGCGACGAGGCGCTCGAGTCCCACCGTGTGCCGGAACGACTCGAGCGTGGCGTCGAGCCCCTGCTCGGTGCGCAGCTCGTGGCCCGAGGCCAGCATGTGGGCGGTGTCGAGGCAGACGCCGAGCCGCTCGTCGCCACCGGTCGCGTCGATCATCGCCGCGAGGTGTTCGAAGGTGACGCCCATGGTGCCGCCGGCGCCGGCCGTGTTCTCGAGCAGCAGACGAACCTTCGAGTCGCCGACCTGGTCGAGCGCCCGGCAGAGGGCCTCGCGCACGCGGTCGAGGCCGGCCTCGAAGCCGGCGCCCTGGTGCGAGCCGATGTGGGTGACGATCGCCTCGGCGCCGAGCTGCTCGGCGGCGGTCACGGCGCCGACCAGGGCGACGACCGACTTCTCGTAGAAGTCCTCGTTGGTCGTCGCCAGGTTGATCAGGTAGATCGTGTGGATCAGGGCGAAGCGCAGATCCGACGCGGCGCGGCGTTCGCGAAAGCGTGCGGCGTCGGGTTCGCGGTAGAGCTGCGGCTTCCAGGTGCGCGGGCTGCCTGCGAAGAACTGGATCGCCTGGACGTGCAGCTCCTCGGCGTGGTCGATCGCCGTCCAGACCCCGCCGCTCGCCTTCACGTGCGCCCCGAAATACATGTGTGTCCGCCTCCGTCGCCTTCTGGCCCGGCAGGGTTCTACCGCTGTCGCAGCCCCTCTACACCAGGTCGCGCGGGATGCGCCGCCGGCGCTGGGCCTCGAAGACCAGCTCGCCGTGGTCGTAGGCGCGCTGCTCGTCGGTCAGCACGAACTCGTCGGCGCTCGAGCGCAGCTCACTCAGGGTATCGATGCGCACCTCGAGCTCGGCGCCGCGCACCAGGTCGCTGTGCCCCTCGAGGCGGGCGACCGCCGAGAGAGGATCGCCCTCGGTCAGCTCGTAGGAGCAGACGCAGTGGTCCTCGGTCACGATGCCGGTCGTCGTGTCGCGGTAGCGGCCGCCGTCGAGCCAGCGGTACTCGTAGCGCATGGTGTCGGAGTCGATGTCCCAGTCGACACGCCGGCCGCGCGAACCCGGCTCGACCAGCGTCTCGCTGGGCAGCGCCGCCGAAACCTCGGCCTCGTCGAAGGGCGTGAGCTGCTCGTCGTCGGCGCGGGCCGGACGCACCGGCAGCGCCAGGCGGCTCGCCGCGCCGGCGAACAGGTGCAGCTCGACGGGCTCGGGCGAGGGCCAGACCCAGGGCCAGTACTGGCTCGACACGGCCACGCGCAGGCGATGGCCGGCGGCGAAGGCGTGAGCGATCGAGTCGAGCGTCACGGTCGCCTCGAAGCGCTCGCCGGGCACGAGCGCGGCCGGCGTCTCGTGGCTGTCGCGATGCGTCAGGTTGAGCACTTGCCGGGTGACGAGCTTGGAACAGCCGTCGGGCGCCACGTCGCAGAGGCGCACGCAGATCAGGGCGCGCGGCTTGTCGACGGCAAGCTGCAGGGCGACCTCGGGCGTTCCCAGGATCTCGAGCGGCGCCGCGAGTGGCGCCGAGGTGAAGCAGAGCGAGCGGCCGTCTTCGGCGCGCTGGTCGAGCGGCCAGTCACCGGGCGTGCCCTCGGCGCACCAGGCGCCGGCGTCCATGCCGGTGAGCTGCAGGCCGCGATGGACGAGGCGCACCTCGACCGGGGCCGGTCCGGCGGCGTTGCCGCGCCCCTCGCCGGCCGGGCCGGTCGCGTCGCCGGCGTCTTCGCCTGCCTCACCAAGCGTGCCGTCGCCGAGCGTCCAGACGCGCCGCTCGAGGCGCGGCGAGGGCCAGCTCTCCTCGGCTACCCAGCGCCCGGGATGCTCGGCGATGAGCGGCGCCGGCGCCACGTAGTCCTCCATCCAGACGCGCAGCATGGGCTCGTCCATGACGCCGGTGTCGATGCCCTTGAGCCAGTGGTCCCAGAATCGCAGCGCCTCTTGCAGGTACCCGATCGCCGGCCCCGGCACGACCTGGTTGGGAAAGCAGTGGGACCAGGGACCGATCAGGCCCTTGCGCGGCCCCGGCAGGCCGGCCAGCAGGCGCATGACGGCGTTGTGATAGCCGTCGGTCCAGCCGCCGATGGCATAGACGGCCGCCTCGATCGCGCCGAAATCCTCGCAGACCGAGCCGTGCTTCCAGTAGTCGTCGCGGCGCTGGTGGGCGAGCCAGGTCTCGGTCCAGTCGAAGTTGGCGCCCAGACGCTCGAGCCAGCGCTCGCGCCAGCCCGCTGTGCCGACCACCTGGGGGTGCGCCGGCAGCGCGTTGAAGTGCAGCATGGTGCCGCCCCAGGCCAGCATGTCGAGGCCCGAGACGCAGCCGCCCTTGTAGTGCACGTCGTCGGCGTAGCGGTCGTCGGTCGACATCAGGGTGATGACGGCCTTCAACGCCGGCGGCCGCAGGGCGGCCACCTGCAGGCTGTTGAAGCCGGTCCAGGAGATGCCGGTCATGCCGACGTTGCCGCTGCACCAGGGCTGCGCCGCAAGCCAGGCGATCACCTCGCAGACGTCGCGCTGCTCCTGCGCGGTGTATTCGTCGGCGATCAGGCCCTCGGAGTCGCCGGTGCCGCGCAGATCGACGCGGGCGCAGGCATAGCCGCAGCCCGCCCAATAGGGGTAGATGTCCCAGTCGCGCTGACCGCCGTCGGTCAGGCGGTAGGGGCTGGCCTCGAGGATCGCCGGCACGGGGTCGCTCGGCGCGTCGTCGGGCAGCCAGATGCGGCAGTGCAGGCGGGTGCCGTCGGACAGGGTGATCCACTGATGGTCGAGCACCCGTAGCCGGCGCGGGAACTGGTCGCGGACGTTCACGAAAGACGGTCGTCGCGGATCGTCACGGTCGCACCTCGCGTGTGGGCAGTTGCTCGCCCGACTCTATCGGGCGGCTCGTCGCGCGGGCAAGGGCGCGCGGTGCCTTCGTCGCCGGCCGGCCCGGCCGGCCCGGCCGATACAGCCGCGCCGGGCGGACGAGTCGAGCCCACCTGTCGGAGGAACTACCTCACGACCAGGACGATCAGCACGGCGACGAGGATGACGATCAGAACGGCGGCCAGTGTGTACACGGGTCAGCTCCTCCTTCTCCCGGTGACCTTCCCGGGGTGGGCGGAGGGTATGCCCGCTTCGCCGCCGGCCGTCTGCCCGCTCAGACCCGGACCGGCAGGTGCTCGCCGAACCAGGCCAGAAGCAGGGCGATGACCTGGTCGAGGTAGCCGACCAGGTTGTGGGGCGCGCCGGGCACGAGCTCGACGCGCGAGCCGGCGGGGAGGAGCGGCAGCCCCTGGCGCGCGAGCGCCAGGTACTGCCGCTCCTCCCAGTCGCCGTCGCCGTCGATCAGCAGAACGGGGTAGGGCACGCGGCCGAACAGGGCGGCCTGGTCACAGCCGCGCAGCTCCTCGAGCAGCTCGCTGCCGGCGACCACGGTGGCACGGGAGCGCTCCTCGCCTTGCGGCATGGTCACGTGGCCGGTGCGGGCCAGCTCGTCCATCTGTTCGGCCGTGTAGTAGTCGTGCCAGTCGTAAGCGACCGGGCCCGTCGGGGCACCGGCGGTGGCGATGGTCGCGACCTCGGGCGGGGAGGCCTGCAGGCAGACGCGGCCGCCCAGGCTGTGACCGTGCAGTCCGAGCCGCTCGTGGCCCAGGGAGCGCGCGCAGGCGATGGCGGCCCGCAGGTCCTCGACCTGGTGGTCCAGCGTGAGGATGTCGTCGTCGCTCTCGCCGCAGCCGGCGAAGTCGAAGGCCAGGGTGGCGTAGCCGGCCGTCGCGAAGGCCGCGGCCATGGCCGGAAACCGGCCGCGCGCCCGGCGCTCGCTGCCGAAGCCGTGGGCCAGGACGACCAGCGGTGCGCCTTCTGCCGGCGTGTAGTCGGCGACGAGCTGCTGGTCGCGGGGGTTGCGGAACGTCACACGTGGCATGGGCGCTCCCTCCCTCTCAGATCTCCGGGATGAGCGCGTCGAAGCGCGGATCGCTGCGGATGGGCTCGAGGTCGGCGTCGATGTGCGCGTCGGCGGCCAGCGAAGGGCGCTCCTGCACGGCCGCGGCGAGGTGCTGCAGGGCGGCGTCCGCCTCGCCGAGCTGGGCCTCGGCGCAGGCCAGGTTGTAGTGCGTCACGGCCTTGTCGTCGTAGGCCTCGAGCGCCGCCGTGAGCAGCACGCGCGCTTTGGCGTACTCGCCGCTGTCAAACAGCGGCAGGACGTCGGCGTTGGCCTCCCAGGCGCGCGGCCGATAGGCCTCGCCGGCCTTGCCGCCGACCGCGACGATGGTCGTGCCGGGCTCGTCGGCGAGAGCCTCGCGGCGCAGCGCGGGATCGCGCACGAAGACGATCGTGCCGGCGGGTGCCGCGACGCGTTCGCGACCAACGGAGAAGGTGGCGCGTCCCGCGATCACGATGTAGAGCTCCTCGTGTCCGGAGGGTTTCTCGTCGTGGGCGACGATGACCGCCTCGCCGGCCTCGCGGGCCGTCCAGGCGTTGATGCCAAAGGCCTGCACCCCGAGCTTGCGGCGGATCATCGCCCAGCCGTTCTCGTTGGTGAGCTCGGAGAGCTGGGCCGTCGCGTACCCTTTGTCGCTGGCCTGCTCGCTCACGGCTGCCTCCTGGGCTCGGTGGTCGACAGCGGGATGCTATCAGGCGCCAACGTCGCGCCCTCCTCACCCGGCCCTCGTCCTGCTCTTGGCCGTCGCGTGGGCTGAGGGAGTACCATCACCCCGGAGCCGCCAGACGAGCGGCGTTGGTCACGAGGAGCGCATGGAAGCACACCGTGAACGTGGGGCCCGTCCGCCGCAGGAGTTCCCGGCGATGGTCGGCGGTCGGCTCGGCACGGTCGGCGAGGCCACCATCCCCGTCTCGGACGAGGGTCTGCTGCGCGGCGACGGAGCGTTCGAGCTCGTTCGGGTGTACGCGGGCCGGCCTTTCGCGTTGTCGCAGCATCTCGACCGGCTCGAGCGTACGTGCGCGACCATCCGCCTTTCGTGCGACCGTCGCCGGCTCGAGCAGGACGTCCAGACCCTCGTCACAGCCATGGCCGGCGAAAGCTTCGACGTGCGGATCGTGCTCACGAGGGGCGGGCAGCGGCTCGTCCTGGCCGAGCCCATGCCGGAGCTGCCCGCGCTGCTGCGCCTCGCGCTGGTCGTCGACACGCCACGGCGGGTGCTCGGCGGCGCCAAGACGCTCTCGTATGCCGGCAACATGCTGGCCCGGCGGCTTGCCGTCGAACGAGGCTTCGACGAGGCGCTGCTGATCTCGCCGGAGGGTCGGATCCTCGAGCTGCAGACCGCGTCGTTCTTCTACGTCGACACCGACGGCGTGCTGTGCACGCCGCCGCTCACCGACGAGATCCTCGATTCGATCACGAGGCGCGTCCTGTTCGGGCGGCTGCCGATCGAGGAGCGTCCCTGCACCCGCGAGGGCGTGCTGGCCTGTCGCGAGGCGTTCGCGGCCAGCGCAGCGCGCGAGGTGCAGCCGGTCGGCGCGATCGAGGACCGCGTCTTTCACGACGCGCCGGGTCCGCTGACGCGCGCGGCGCAGGACGCGTTCTGGCAGGAGGTCGAGCTGGAGACGGGTGTCGCGCGACCGAGGTGACGACGGACGTGGCGCGGCCGAGCTGGTCATGCCGGCAACGTCCAGGGAGTGACGGCGCGACGAGTTGCATCGGGGTTGCTCGGGCCTCACCATCGAAGGACCGACAGGCAAGCGTTCGAAGGAGGCAGGCCATGCCGTTCACGGCACTGTTCATCGCACACGCTCCCGATGCCGACCCCGCGAAGCACCGGGCGCTCGTCGACACCGGGATCTACCGGCTCTTCAGCGTCGTGGTGCGCGACACCGACCAGGCGGTCGCCGTCTGCCACGAGCTGGTGGCCGCCGAGGGCGTGCAGTCGATCCTGCTGTGCCCGGGCAACTCACACGAGGACGTAGCCGCGATCGCGGCGGCGCTCGGCGACGGCATCTCCGTCTCGGTGGCGCGCGGCGACGCCCGCAGCATGCGCGTGGCCGCCAAGGCCATGGAGCAGGCCGGCTGGTTCGCAGCGGCGCCGGCCTGATCGCCCAGGCACAGGCCGGACGCCCAGGCGGCGGACCCCCACTTCGCCCGCCCGCTTGCCGAGCCGTGGTCGCCGCGGGGAAGGCGCGTCCGTCCGGCTCCTGATACTCTCGTTTGGTGCACGTGACGAGTGACGCCCATCAGATCGAGACCCAGCGACCGGCCGCTCGCAGAACGCTGCTGGCGCTGTCGCTGGGTCACTGTTCCGTGGACCTCTGCGGCGGGGCGCTGTTCGCGCTGGTGCCGTTCCTCGTCCTCGAGCGTCATTACAGCTACGGCGCCGTGGGCGTGTTCGCCCTTGCCGCCAGCCTCGCGACGGCCTGCGTCCAGCCGCTGGCGGGCGCCCACGGCGACAGGGACGAGGCGCGCTGGCTGCTGCCCGCGGGACTCGTGCTTGCCGCGCTCGGGATCGCTGCGATCGGCCTGGTCACGCGATACCCACTAACCCTGGCCGCGGCCGTCGTCTGCAGCGCGGGTGCGGCGGCCTACCACCCCGAGGGCGCCCGCTGGGCGCGCTTCGCTTCGGGCAGCCGGGTCACCGCCAACATGAGCGTGTTCTCCGTGGGCGGAGGTCTGGGCTACGCACTCGGGCCGCTCCTGGTGGCGGCCGTGCTCGCGCCGCTCGGGCTGCACGGCACGCCCATCATCGCCATCGTGCCGCTCCTCGCGGCGTTCACCGTGGCCATCGCGCTGGGACGCTTTCGCGATCGCACCCAAGTCGATGGCGGGGCGCGCCCGCTCGCCTTGGCGGGCGAGTCGGAGTGGCGTCCGTTCGCCTGTCTGATCGCTCTCTGCAGCGTGGCGAGCGGCGTGTCGACCGGGCTTCTGGTCTTCGTGCCGCTGTTTCTCATCCACGCCCGCGGAACGACGGCGCCGGCGAGCAACGTCATGACGAGCATCCTGCTCGCATCCGCCGCCTGCGGCACGGTCGTCGGGGGCGTGACGGCCCAGCGCCGCGGACGCCGCCTGGTGCTCATCGTCCCTCAGCTCGTGCTCGTGCCGGCCATCGCCCTGCTGCCGTCACTCGGCTTCACCGGCATGATCCCGCTGATCGTGCTCATCGGCGTCTGCGTGAACGCCAACATCAGCACGACCCTGGTGCTGGCCCAGGAGTACCTGCCGCGCCGCATGGGCCTCGCCTCGGGCCTGACCATCGGTCTCTGCAGCGGGGTCGGCGGTCTGATCGTGGCCGCGCTCGGAGTGTTGGGCGATGCGGCGGGCCCGTCTGCGGTGCTGTATGCGATCGCGGCGCTGCCTCTGTTCGTGGCCGCCTTCGCCGCGCTCCTGCCGAAGCCGGCGGCGGCCCCGCCGGGCACGATCTGGGGTCTGGGGCTCGACGTCGAGCGCTGAGGGCGCGCCGGGTCTCTCAGCCTGTCAGAAGCGCGACGAGCTCCCGCAGGCGCCCGCCCGCCTCTTCGGCGACGCGCACGTCAAGGACCGGTGCGCAGCGCCACGACGCGCTGCACCGACGCCTCGAAGGCCGCCGCTCCGAGCACGCCGTCGGCGTAGCTGTGGCTCAGAGCGCTCATGGCATGCTCGCCCTGGAGCACGGAGCCCCCGGAGCAGAGGATGAGGTCCATGCCGGCGCCCGCGGCGAGCTCCGCGCGATGCCCGATGGTGCCGAACGACCGCAGCGCGCCGGCTCCGAGCGCGTCGGTGATCGTGACGCCGGTAAACGCCAGCCGTCCGCGCAGCTCGCCCTTCACGGCGGCTCTCGCCAGACCGGCCGGGCGGCCGGGCTTGAGCGAGGGATAGACCGCCCAGGAGACCATCACCAGCTTCACTCCCTTGGCGACGGCGGCCTTGTACGGCAGCTCGTCGACGGCGCGGAGTGTGGCGCTCGAGAGGCGCAGCGTGACCGGCCCGGCGTCGGTGTCCTGCGCACGCGTGGCGGCGCCGAGTCCCGGGAAGTGCTTGGCCGTCGCGGCGACGCCGGCGGCTTGCTGGGCGGCGATGAAATCGGCGCCCAGCTCGGACACGGCGGCGGCGCGCCTGCTGTAGGAGCGCCCGTAGCGGTCGATGAAGTCGCCCGCCTTGCGGTAGACGTCGAGCACGGGAGCGAGGTTCACGTTGAGGCCGACGTCGCGCAGGTTGAGCGCCGCGCCTTTGCCCGCCGCCGTCGCCGCGGCTCCGGGGTGGGCGGCCAGGCCGATCTGCTTCTCGGAGAGCCGCGGGGCGCCCGTCAGGCGGCGCACCTGTCCGCCCTCCTGATCGGTCATCAGCAGCAGCGGCGCCCGCACCGGGTTGTCGGGACTCTGGTCGGCATGCTGCAGCTTGCGGACCACCGCCCGCAGTTGTGCCCGGCTTGCGATGTTGCCGGCGAAGAAGATCACGCCGGCCGCCTCGCCGTGGCTGATCAGGGAGAGCAGGCTCGCCGGCGGTGTCAGCCCGGTGTAGCTGTAGATGATCCGCTGCCCGGCCAGCTGGCGGGCCGTCAGCGCCGGCAGCACGGGCAGCGCCGGCAGCGAAGCCGGCTCGGCCGGCGCCGCGACGGTCGCGGGCGGCGAAGCCGATTCGACGGCGACCGTGACGATGTGTGATCCCCGCGCCGCCGCGGCGGTCGGCAGCCGTGCGGCGCTCAGACCAAGCGCAGCCGCCGCGATGACGGCGGCAAGGCCGATGACCGTGAATGACAGACGCATGGGCTCTCCTGCGGTCCGATCCCACCAGGCGCCGGTGGGGCGCGGTGTCCCTAAGCGTACAACGGGTTTCTCCTGCCCGTTTCTACCCCGCCAGCCCGATGATCCCCTTGCCGATCAGCAAGGCCCCGAAGACGAGCAGCAGCGCACCGGCGACGGCCGCGTCGTGTGCGACCAGCCAGACCTTCCAGTCCTGGAGCCGTTCCCTCGCTTTACGACCTCTGACGAGATAGATCGCCACGGGCGCCAGGATCCCAAGGCTGCCGATCACGACCAGGATCACCACGGCCAGGGCCTGGTCGGCCGCCGACAGCGACCTCTGGGCGACGGCCAGGGCCGCGACAGCGCCCAGCACGAACGTCTTGGGACCCACGGATGACAAGATGACGGACAGGCCCAGGGCGCGGGGAGGGGTCGTGCGGTCCAGCTCCTTCATCCACCTCGGAGTGGGTGGGTCCTGCCCGGGCTTGGGGCGCCGCCAGAACTCGAGACCCGCCAGTGCCAGCAGGACGAGACCAAGCACGAGCTTGACGAGGCCGACCCAGCTTCGTTCATGCGGCGACGAGGACGTGACGCCCAGTGACTCGCTGACGATCAGCACGACCGTCGCTACCGCCGCGATGCCCGTCATCCAGCCGAGCAGGAACGAGACGCCGTTCGCCCGAGCCCTC
>DATIYD010000041.1:0-12462 GCA_035517975.1 Thermoleophilia bacterium
TGCCAACGTCACTGGTTGCCGGTGAAGGTGAAGCTGAGGTTGCCGAAGTTGTAGCCCGCGTACGAGTTGTCGGCGCCGCTGTCGAGCTGGAGCGTCAGAACGACACTCTCATAGCCACCGGAAACGATCGTGCCTGAAATCTGAACGCCCGAGGCGAGGGCGTCGACAGAGATCGGATTGCCCCCATCGATTGTCACGTACAGCAGGCTGCCAATATCGCCGGCATCGCCGCTGGCGTTGTTCGACAGGCTATCGGTCAGGCCCAGACTATTGAAAGTCATCGATCCCGAGTTCTTCAGTTGGACGGTTTCGGTGTACGTCGTGCCCGGAACGAGGTTGGTCAGGTTCCACGCGGGGTTGACCTGGTTGATGAGGAGGCCCGGCGTAGCTGTGGTCAGGTTGGAGGAGGTTGTCACCGGAGCCGAAGTGAACGCAGCGTAGGCGACGGCGGCACCGATCGCCACGACGGCGATCACGATCAGAGGGATAAGGACCCTCTTCTTGAGAAGCTTCTTCATCAGTGACCCCTTCAGTTGATCTGAGAAGAACGTAGCCGCGCAGAGTGCGCAGCCGGAATGGCTAGCTCCTCACACTCGCATCCCCCCTCGCGAAGACCCAGCTCCGAGAACCGCCTTTAGAGCAAGCGAGTGCCGCGCTCGGCGAGCGCAGCTCTTGCTCTCATAGGCCGGCTCAGACGTGTGGAAGGTTCAGGGAAGGTGCCGCACGAGGTGGAAGTTGACGGTGCAGCTATCTCGCCTGCGTACGCAGCTCTCCCGTCTGCGTCGCCTGCCCTGACTCCCGTACGCGGACCATTCTCGCCCTAGTCGTACCAAGATTCAAGTCCGACGAAGGTCGGGCCGATACTATTTTGTTACCGCCAGAATGGAGGGCGCTTCTATGTTGTCGACTGGGGCTACAGCGGGCGCGTCCCCGACCGGCCCGCACCTTGCTCAGAACGGCCCGACATCGCCGACTAGGATGAGCCGGACGTAGCTCCGAGCGGTTCGAGGCGCACGACCTGCCCGGCCTGTACGGCTTCGAGCACGCTTGGATCACCCTCCAGGACACCGATGAGGTTCACGGGGCTCACCGGTTGCTGGCCAAAGAACAGGCAGACGGCCTGGCCGGGCGGCCAGTAGCCTACCGCGCCCGAGACCACGGCGGCATGGGGGTCTTCTGGGCCGCTGTCCACCGGGACTGAGAAGTAGACCTCGGCACCCCACGTCTGCGCCGCGCTCTCCAGCGGCAGCACGGACCAGATCGCAGCGGCCGTCGCCGAGTCGTTGAGCTCGGCCGTCGACTCCACGCCTGCTTCTTCGATGACGATGAGCATGCGGGCCATCTGACGACTTCCTCACCGTGGCATGGCAGGCCTGTTGCCTTGATTGGCTACACTTCCCGACCGGCCTCCAGGGCAGTAACGTCGGCTGTCGCCTGCCCATGGGTAGAAATGTGCTGCTCGAAGGTGGGTCGAGTCACCGAGGCTGTCCCGTGCCGGATGCACGATTCATTAAGGGACTGTTGGCCACGGCAAGCCACGCCCGGCGCAGGTTGAGCTTCGACGAGGTCCTCGAGGCCGGGCTGCCGGCCGTCTACCAGCAGTACGGCGAGCGGCTGCTGTACCTGGACGGCAGGATCTTCGACGTCAGCGATCCCGAGGCGATCGCCGAGATCATGCTCGTCGGCGTGGGCGCAGCCGACCAGGCGGTCGGCCTGGAGTTCGGCTGGCGGCACGCGGGCGCCTGCTCCTGTCGCTTCTGTGCGACGCGACCGACCGACACGGCCGGAGTGGTCGAGAGCGACGCGGTCATGACCGGAGCCGACGAGGGCCTGACAGCGGCCCTCCCTCTGCCTCAAGGGCAGAGGGACGAGGCTCTTGCAAGCTGAGGGCACAGACCAGGCCCGGCTAGCGTGGTCACCCCGCGTTGGCGCCACCGGATCGTCGTGGAACATTGCCTGCCGGTATCCTGCGACGACCTGTGCCCGTGGACTTCCGCCAGTCGAGAGAGGCGTGCGCCTCACCGCCACGAGTAGACGCGCACCCAGTCCACCAGCATCGTCGCCGGAAACGGCGTGGTCGCGTCGGGCGCGCCGTCCCAGACTCCGCCGACCGCCAGGACGAAGACGAGGAAGTACGGCTTGTTGAAGACCCATCGCCGGCCGCCTGACAGGGAGCGTGGCGTGTACGTGGCGTACGGCACGCCGTCGAGCGTCATCTGCACAAGGTTGGGCGCCCAGTTCAGACCATAGACGTGGAAGCCCTGCGAGAGTGGCGCCGACGTCTGATGCGACGTGGTCAGGCCGTACCCGTCCGGGTTGGCCGTGCCCGGACCGTGGATGGTGCTGAAGACCGTGAACGGATCCCGCCCGATGCACTCCATCACGTCGATCTCGCCACACTGCGGCCATCCGGCCTTGTCGATGTCGGCGCCGAATCCGCCAAACCCCGGCCACAGGCCCAGGCCCGCGGGCAACTTGATGCTCGCCTGGATAGAGCCGTAGGTCGTGGAGAACCTCCCCAGGCTCTCGATCTTGCCCGACGTGTAGTTCTGCGTGGAGCCAGCCGCGCCGTAGGTCTCGCGCAACGCGGTGATCGCCAGGTGGCCCCGGCCGTCGAGAGCCACGTTCTTGGCTCGAGCCGTGTAGTACTCGAGCTCGCCGGCGTTGGAGCCCTTGCCGGTGTCGACGTACCACCAGGCTGGATCCGGAGGCGCGCCCGCGGCGCCGCTGAACTCGTCGGACCACACGAGCCTCCGGGCGGCGATCTTCGCGACGCTGAAGCGCGGCGGAGCGGAGACGCTGCGATCGATGGTCCCGGCAATCTCGACGGGTGTACCGGCGCGCATCTCGCCCAGCGTCACCGGCCGACCGTGGCTCCCCGCGTACGCGATCCTGGCCGTTTGCCCGACTCGCAGGGTGACCTTCTGCCCGCGATAGGCTTCGACACTCCGCGATCCGCGCCACATGGTGACCACGAGGACACGGGTCGCCGGGTCTGCCGACACGACGCTGGCCGAGGAGACGAAGCTGCTCGTGCCGGTGTCGCGTGCGTGGCGGCTGGCCAAAGCCAGCCCCACTCCCAGCAGGCAAAGGGCGGCAAGAGCGCCGGCGAGAACCAGACGCCTCTTCATTCTGGCCTGAGCTGCACCCATTCGTCGGTGCAGCTTACTATGACTTGTACGCCCGCACCCAGTCGACCAGCATCGAGGCGGGGAACCTGGTCTTGGCGTTCGGGTTGCCCGGCCAGCTCCCGCCCACGGCGAGGTTGAGAATGACGATGAAGCGCTTGCTGAAGATGCTCGACATGTTCGGCATATAGGTCACGTAGGCCTTGCCGTCGAGGCTCATGCGCACCATGGTGGGCGTCCAGGTCACGCCGTAGGTGTGGTAGCCGGCGGCCAGATTGGCCGCGCTCCTCCTGGCCGTCGTGCGGTCGTAGCTCGGGGCGTGCACGGAGCCGTAGACGACGTGCGTGTTGTTGCCCAGGTTCTCCATGGCATCGAGCTCGCCGCAGGCCGGCCAGACCGCCGAATCGTAGTCGGCGCCCAGCGCCCAGAACGCCGGCCAGAGTCCCTTGCCGGCGGGCAGCCTGATCCTTGCCTTGAGCGTGCCGCACGTCGCGGTCAGGTTGCTTTCCATCTCGCCCGAGGTGTACTTGCCGGCGGATTTGCGCGCCGTGATGACGAGCTGGCCCTTGCCGTTGAGCTTCACATTGGCGGCCCTGCAGGTCGCGAGGTGGTCGTTGCCGGCGCCGCTCTTGTGCACCCACCAGATGTGAGAGTTCACTTTGGTCCCGCTGAACGAATCGGACCAGGCGAGCGTCTGCGCGCGCGCCGGAGCGGCGACTGCCAGCGCCGCCACGGCCACTGCCGCCAGGGTCAGGATCTTCATGGTGCCTCCTTGGAATGGCTTTCCGGGCCAGGGTGTCGCGCCTTTCTGTCGCGACCTCGGCCTGCCGGGGGCGAGGGACCTGCGAACCCCTCGTCCGGGCGACGATCGAAACGACGGGCGCGCCAGGACAGGCGTGGTCCGTCCGACCGTGTCGGGGCGTGACGAGTCGCGCCGGGCGACCGGAGAGGGGCCGCCGGCGCTTAGATCAGGGGAGGACGGCGACCGCTTGGTCGCCGAGAAGAATGCTGCGGGGCGCTGCGGGGAAAGAAGGGAACAGGGCCGGTGCCGTCGGTCTACGGTGCATGACTTGCCTCCTTACGGAAGTCTGCCGGACTTCCCTGGGGTGGGCGCTGTCAGAAGCGCGCCGTTCGCTGATGGTTGGTCGCTGGTGTTGCCTGGACTGCAAACGCCCGAGACCTTACCGGCCCTTGTTCTGCCCGTCAACCCGCACACCTCTAAAACCAACGAACTGCAACGCTCGCCGCAGGCCTTGCTGCGCCAGGCTCGACAGGCGTCCGCCTCGCCGCCGCGGCGCTGGTATAGGCTGGGTTCGGCGATGCGTCGGCGTTGCGGCACTGACAGGGGGTTACCGGCCGGTCATGAGAATCGTGGTCTTCCCGTACGACCCCAACCCCTACGAGAGCCTGCTGTACGACGCCATGAGGCGCCACGACATAACCGCCGAGTACATCAGACCGCTCCCCATCATAGATACGTTGCATTTTCCGGTCGCCGCCGTCCTTCACCGGCTTCGTGGGTGCCGCATTCTCCACATCCATTGGCCGTCGTTCTACCTGCCGCTGCGCGTGCCGAAGAGAGAGTTGGTGTCCTGGTACATCGCGAGGCTCGACATCTTCATCATCAGAGCACTGCGGTATCGGCTGGTCTGGACGGTGCACAA
The DNA here is from genome assembly GCA_035517975.1 of Thermoleophilia bacterium. Classification (GTDB taxonomy): domain Bacteria; phylum Actinomycetota; class Thermoleophilia; order UBA2241; family UBA2241; genus Bog-752. Next base: position 4,793 of record DATIYD010000041.1, read on the forward strand.
CGTGCTCCCACACGAACCCATGACCAGCGACGACGCCGATATCGCGCGCCGACTCTCCGACGCCGCCGATGCGAAGATCGTGCTGTCACGCTCTACCATGACGGAATTGGCGCGCCTGTCACTCGACACGACCAACGTTCACGTCATCCCGCACGGCAACTACCTGCCGAGCTTCCCGGAACGACCGACTCGACACGATGCGCGCCTGAAGCTGAAGCTCGGCGACTCGGAGTTCGTCGTGCTGTTCTTCGGGTCGGTGCGGCCCTACAAGGGCATCGACGGGCTCCTGGCCGCCGCGAGCTCCGCTGGGATCCCCGGGATCAGAGTGGTGGTCGCGGGGCTCTGCAACGACAAAGCCCTGGCAGCCCGGATCGCACGTGCCCAGACGAGCGGCCGCGTCGACTTCCACAATCGCTTCATCCCGCCGAGCGAGGTGCCGGTGTTCTTTGGCGCGGCAGACGTCGTCTGCCTGCCCTTCACGTCGGTCACCAACAGCGGATCGGCGCTCCTGGCTCTCTCGTCCGGCAAGCCGCTCGTGGCGCCCCGCATGGGGGCTCTCTGCGATCTGCCCGACGACGTGGGCCTCTTCTACGACCCCGCAGACCCCGGCGGCCTGGCCGGGCGCCTCAAGGCAGCCGCCGACTCTGCAAACCTCGACGCCGTCGCCGACCGAGCCCTCGCGTATGCGGCCTCGCTCAGCTGGGACGCGATAGGCGAGCAGACGGCCGCGGTCTTTCGGGCCCTGTCCGAGCGCCGCGACGGCGCGTCGGTCAGCCGCTCCCCACTCGCGAGGTTCGCGCGAAGAGGTGGCTCCTGGCGAAGACGCTCACGTAGATGACCGCCGAGATCGCCTGACCGACCAGCCATCCCGCAGCCGCTGTGGTCAGGCCGTGGCCGGCGCTCAGCAACACGCAGCCGACCACGCACACCGCGTTCACCGCGTTCATGGCGAAATAGGCGAGCACCCGACGTTTGACGTTCAGCCATGCGTCGCCCAACCAGTTGAGCGCGACCAGCAGACTGGCGACCGAGAGGATCACGAGGCAGGCGTACCCGTGCCGTGCGTACAGCGGCCCGTAGATGTACAGGACGGGCCAGCCCAGAACGATCGCCAGGCCGATCGCCGGCACGAGCATGCCGTACAGATGCCTGATGGCGTTCTGGAAATGGGCCACGTCGTATCGCCCGTCGCTCTGCTGGGAGGTCTCCGAGATCATCGCCTGCGACGTCGAGGCGGCGATGATGCTCAGGAAAGCCGCGATCTGCATGGGCATGTAGAAGTAGGCCGCCGCCACCGCGCCCAGCTTGCTCAGGACGATCAGCGGCACGAGGGTGCTCGGCAGCACGCCGAACACGCCGCCGAGGTAGTTGCCCGCCGCGAAGGCCCGATGGCGCAAGACCTCTGACATGCTCGGCGCAAGCGATTCGCCGGGCAGCAGCCGCACGATGACGACATACACGTTGTACGCGATCCCAAAGCAGAAGACGACGACATACGTGATCAGGATCCCGGCCGTCGCCAGGGGCAGCAGGAGAAACGGCAGCAGCAACCGTGGCAGGCTGATGATGATGGCCTTTCCGAGGATGTACTGCCCCTTGCGGAAGGCCATCAGGGTGCCGTCCAGATAGGCGCTCACGGCGATGCCCGCTACCAGCATGAAGAGCAGCGTGGCCAGCAACGGCGACCCGGCGACGAACTCCAAGCGCGGCACGACACGACCGACGAGCAGCAGCGCGAGGGTCGCCCCGGCGATCGATGCACAGACGACGAGGGTCAGTGCTCCGGTGAAGAGCCGGCCACGCCGGCTGCTCGTCGGCAGGAACCTCAGGATCGTGTTGGGCAGCCCCAGGTTGGTGAACGTCGCGACGAGCACACCGTAACTGATGAACGAGGCCGCCAGGCCGACGTCGTGCGCACTGAACAGGCGTGCGCAGATGATCCAGAACAGGAACGCCACCCCTGCGTTGACCGCCTGACTGACGACGAGGATCGTCGAGTTCCGCCGCAGACTGTCGGCCGTCAGACGATCGTAGAACCGCGTGAGGTCTGTCTTGAGGCTGCGATGCCGGCGTTCGGCCATGCTCGGTGGGCTCCCCCGATGATCCCGGCTAGTCGGACGCCTCGCGCCAGCGCCCCGTCAGGTAGACGGCCACGTAGAGGAACAGGAACAGCAGCGCGAACAGCACGGTGAAGCCGAGCATGCGTACGCCTGCGTTGGGCTGGCCGCTGCGGTCGAAGGCCTTGTCGAACAGGGCCAGCGGCGCCTGAAAGACGTTCCAGCTGTTCCAGCCCAGGAAGCGCCCCCAGTAGATGCCGATGCTGCCCAGCACGGTGACGAGTCCGACGAGCCCCCAGCCGGCGACGGCGCCGGCGGCGCGCGCCACGATCTCCTGCATGAGGCGCAGCGAGACGATGCCGAGCAGCAGCCCCGTCCAGGCATACCAGGCGATCAGCATCACGTCGAACCATTCCGGCACCGCATCGTGGAACTCCCCGAGGTGGACGAAGTCGGTCACGATGTACGGCGCGTTCGGAAAGAAGAGCAGCCAGACGATCGCCGTGGGCACGATCAGAAAGCGCGCCCGCAGGCTGCGCCGCAGCGAGTAGCGGTAGGCGAGGGCCGCCAGCACGAGCGGGATCCAGGCCAGGAACAGGTTCCAGATGAGGAACTGGAAGTGGCCGGTGTGGGCGTAGACGGTGCGCGCCGCGATCAGGGCGAGGCACATGAGCGAGGCCAGACCGAGCAGCGTGAAGATGGCCCCGTTCCTGCTGCGCAGATAGGAGCTGAGGGAGCCGCGGGCCATGCTGGGCGCCTCTCCCCTCAGCGTGATCGGGTGCCGGCAAGATACCAGGCCCATGTGGTGGCGAGCCCCTCGGCGAAGGGCGTCGAAGAGGTGAAGGCGAGCAGGTCTGCCGCGCGCTCGCAGGCGGCGCGCGAGCGCCCGATGTCATCGGCGCGCGCGGCCGCGAACTCGACGGCGGGCCGGCGACCGCTCGCCTCGGCCAGGGCCGCCAGCACGTCGAGCAGGCTGGTCTCCAGGCCTGTGCCCACGTTGACGGGCGCGGCCGCGAGGCGTGCGCCCCCCGCGTCGGGCCGCCCGCCGTCGAGCACGGCGCGACAGGCGGTGACCACATCGGCGACGTAGACGAAGTCGCGCGTCTGGCTGCCGTCGCCGTAAACGGTGCACGGCCGCCCGGCCGCGACGCGGTCCATGAAGATCGCGATCACGCCCGAGTACTCGGACGAGGGGTCCTGTCGCGGCCCGTAGACGTTGAAGAAGCGCAACACGCCGACGTCGAGCGTCCCGTCCCGGCAGGCCTCGCGGCACAGCTGCTCCGCGCGCAGCTTGGAGGCCGCGTAGGGCGACTCGGGGTGCGGCCTGGCGCCCTCTCGCGCCGGCAGGTCGTCGGTCGAGCCGTAGATCGCGCACGACGAGGCGAAGGCGACGCGGCGCACGCCCGCTTCGCGCGCCGCCGTGAGCACGTTGGCGGTGCCGCCGACGTTCACGGCGTCGGTCTCGGCCGGGTCGTCGAAGGAGCGGGTGACCGAGGCGACGGCGGCCAGGTGGAGCACCCGGTCGCAGCCCCGCGTCGCGGCGGCGCAGGCGCCGGCGGCGCGCACGTCGCCCTCGACGACCTCGAGCGCGCCGGTCTCGAGAGCGCCGCTCACGCTGGAGAGGTTCTCGTGCTTGCCCGTCGAGAAGTCGTCGAGCACGCGCACTCGCTCGCCGCCGGCCAGGAGCGCCTCGACGGCGTGCGAGCCGATGAACCCGGCCCCGCCGGTGACCAGCACGCAGCCGCTCACGGACCGCCCCGTCTGCGCGCCGGTACGACGCTCCTGCTCCCTCTCACCTGAGACTGACCCTCCCCCGGTCCGTCCACGGACCGACTGGTGCTTTCAGGCCTTCCACGATAGCGGAGACGGCCGGGCCGCCCGCCGTACGTATACAACGTAGCTTACGCTTCGGCGGGCAGGCCCCAAAAGTCCGCCTCCGGCCTGTCGACAACATGCGGGAACGTTGTCCCCCTCAGGAGGCGGTTCCATGAAGGGCCTGCGCCTGGCCGCGACCGGCAGCCTCACGACTCTCTTCCTGCTCCTCGTCCTCACCCCCGCGTTCGTCCAGGCGAGCACGACCGCCTACTCGTGCCGCGCCACGGTGGTCGCGGTCCATCCGGCCGCCCGCACGATCACCGTCAAGCTGCGGAGCGGTTCGGCCACGATCATGGCCCTGCGCGGCCGCGACGTCACGATCACGCTGAGCGCCAAGGCCGCCTTCAGCGACGCCTCGCACGAGGTCTCGCCCCTGACCCTGCGCCGGCTCGTGCGTGGCGCGGTCGTGAGCCTGAGCGGCACCGTGACGCGCGCCCACGGCGTCGCCCGTGCCGTCGCCACCAGGGTCGTGCTCCGGAGGCTGCCGAACGGCACCCTGCTCTGGTCCGACGACTTCAGCGGCCCCGCCGGTGCGGCCCCGGGCGAGCCCTGGTATGCCGACACCGGCACCGCCAACTCCGACGAAGCCGAGACGCTGAGCGCGAGCAACGTCGCCCTCGACGGCAGCGGCCACCTCGTCATCGTGGCGCGGCGCACGGACGCCGGTTACACGTCGGCCGAGATCGAGACCGGCGCAAAGCCCTTCTGGCAGTACGGCCGCATGGTGGCGCGCATCGAGCTGCCGGCGGGGTGCGGCCTGTGGCCGGCCTTCTGGGCGCTCGGCACCGACTACGACAGCGCCGGCTACCCGCGCTGCGGCGAGATCGACATGATGGAGAACCTGGGCCAGAACGTGCGCGTCGCCTACGGCAGCATCCACGGGCCCGAAACGGCGAGCTCCGACACGTTCGGCATCACCACCGCCAAGACGGCGGCGAGCTCGCTGTCGAGCGGCTACCACCTGTTCGGCGTCAACCGCGCCAAGAACCTCGTGCAGATCACCCTCGACGGCGTGCCCTATGCGACCTACCGGCCGAGCACGCTGTCAAAGGGCGAACAGTGGGTGTTCAACAAGCCCTTCTACGTGCTGCTCAACCTCGCCGTCGGCGCCTCGGGGTCGTGGCCCGGCACGCCCAGCGCGTCGACCACCTTTCCGGCCCGGATGCACGTCGACTGGGTGCGGCTCTACGCCTGGTCGCCGGCGAGCTGAGGCGGCCGCCCCGGGGCGCCTCTGCGTCAGCCGCCGGCCGACGCGAGCACCGGGCGCGCGGTGCGCCGGAACAACAGCGTGCCGTCGCCCGCCCAGACGAGCTTCCAGTCGTTGCTCTCGAGCATGAGACCACGCCAGGTGTCGGCCTGCAGGGGCGTCAGCATACCGTACTCGGACGAGTACTCCTCGAGGATCGGCGACCATATGGCGTACAGGTCGCCCGAGGGGGTGCCGTTGGTCGCACGCGCGAAGCTCTCGTAGTGCGCCGTGAAGGCGTCGAGGTCGCCGGCGTTGGGGAGCCCGGGCGCGAGCTTGGCAGGGTTGACCAGCGTATCGAAGGTCGTGACCGTGCGGCCCGCCGAGAAGTCGGGCGGCGCGACGGGCAGGTCGCCGTAGCCGACGCCCACCAGGTAGGAGCCCGCCGGCGACTGACTCTCGAACACGCGCAAGGCCGTCAGGTCGGGGCGGCGCATGACGTTGACGCCGTCCATGCCGAAGTTCGCCACCAGGAAGGTGCCCAGCAGGGTACAGACGATGGCCGCGAGGGCAGCGCGGCCGAGCCACGACGGCGGGCGCCTCACCGCCCGGATCGCGAGGAGCGCGAGCCAGGGTATGCCGAACAGGGTCGCGCGGTAGATGCCTTCGTTGCCGTAGGAGTTGAAGGCGACCAACCCCAGGCCCACGCCGGAGCTTATGAGAAACGCCCACGCCCAGGCGTGACGCAGGTTCCGCAGGAAGCCCACGAGCGCGCCCGCGATCAGGACGAGCTCGCCGAGGAGCAGCGCGTAGGAGCTCAGCTCGACGATCAGCTGCCGCTTGAGCTCCGGCGCGGTGGCTGCCGGCGGCGGCATGAAGTTGGCCAGGTGCAGGAGGCCCGACCACGACACGAAGCCGGAGACCACGCGGAAGTTGAGCTGCAGCCAGATGACCGCCGGCACCAGCATGGCCGCCGCCGCCCAGCGCGGCCGGGCGCGGCCGAACACGGCGAGCACGATCAGCACGCCGCCCACGATGTAGGGACTGAGTTCGTGGGTCATGGCGACGGCGAAGCCGGCGAACCAGAGCAGCAGGGCGGCGGCCCAGCCGGGCAGCACGGGCGGCTCGGTCGAGGTGGACACGAGGGCGTACACGCCGAGGCCGATGACGAACCCCACCGACTGCGGCGAGAAGTAGTCCTCGCCGATCGCGTTGACCAGCAGGACGAGCAGTATCCCGATCCAGCAGCCGTAGATGGTCGGGGCCACGCGCCCGAAGAGGAACCTGAGCTCGGCCAGGGCGACGAGGCCGATGATCACCGGCCAGAACGTGGCCAGACCGAGCGAGTCCGAGACCCCGGCGACGCGGCAGATCCAGGCGATGCCGGCAAAGAAGGCCGAGTAGACGGCGTAGATGCCGGCGTCGGCGTTGACGTGGTGGTTGCGCAGGATGTATTGGACGATCTCGATGTGTTTGGCGGCGGTCTGGGCCCGCGGCATGGCGTAGACCAGGGCGGGCGTGAGCGTCGTCGCCAGGGCGAGCGACACGACGGCCAGGGCGACGTAGACCTCGCGCTTGCCACGTGCCAGGATCACGGCCGCGAGCAGCAGCGCAAGCCCGGCGTACCAGAGCGGCGAGATGTGGGTCAGAAAGCCGGCGACACCGGGGGTGACGCGGCCCGCGTGCAGCACCGCCCACACCCACATGGCGGTGCCCGCCGCGGTCAGGAGCGTGCAGCGCGTCAGCACCGCGGTCGCGGCGCGACGCACTCCCTGCGGCCGGCGGCTCGCGGCGGCCACCGGGCGCGCGCGGCGGTAGTCGGCCGGCGTGTGGGCCGCCACCACCGTCAGGCGCTCACGACGCGGGGCGGCCAGCCTGCGGGCCGCCGCCGCGTTCAGACGGGCGCGGCGGAGGTCCCGCAGTGCCCGAGGGAGCGCGGCCAGGTGCGCCGCGCCGGCGATGGCGGCGATGGCGGCAGCCCACAGGAACGGGTGCCACAGGGGCTCGAGGACCATGATCGCGCCGGCCAACATGATCGTCGACAGCCCGACCAGCCCGGCAACGCCCAGCCGCACCGCGAGGCCCGGCGCGCGCGCCGCCTGCAGCGGCGCGGCGCCGACCCCGAAGAAGACCGCACCCAGCGTGCCGGCGAGCGCGAGGTTCGGCAGGCGCAGGGCGACGCCGAGCGCGTAGAGGGCAAGCGACGCGGCAAAGCAGCCCGTGAAGGCCAGGCGCAGCGTGTGGGTCTGGCGCGCGACCGGCGCGACCTGCGGCAGCGGGCCCTCGGCGGGCGCGACCCACGGTCCCGTCACGACGCGGGCGGCCTCGGTGGGGCGCGCCGAGAGCTCGCGCGGCACCGCCCTGACCCGCGGCGCGAGCTCGCTCGGCCGCTCCCACTCGCGGGCGGTGGTCACGCCGTGCTCGAGGGCGTGGACGCGCAGCTGGTGGCGGGTCGCGAAGGTCGCACCGCAGGACGAGCACGAGAAGGTCAGCGCCTCCGGACCCGCGACGCTCGGCGGGCCGGCCACAGGGCGCGGCAGGTCGCCGGCGTG
>DATIYD010000042.1:0-14293 GCA_035517975.1 Thermoleophilia bacterium
CCCCCCGCCCCGCCCCCTTGTCCGAGGAGAGGCCCGTCCCGGCGCCGTGAGCGGCGCCGCCGGGGGGCTTACTTCTCCTGCTCCTCCTTGGCCTGGGTCATGCACGACCAGACCGGCTGATAGACACGATCGACCTCGCTCGCGTACTCGTCCAGGTCGGAGCGCAGCTGCGTGATCAGGGTCTCGGCGCCGACGTGCGTCGGGTGGGCGCCGGTCTGCTCGATGATCTCGCGCGAGTGATGCGGGTTGTCGATCAGCATGCACGGCATGAGGAGGTTGTGGTTGAACGGCTGCCGGCGACGGATCTCCTGGAAGAACGGCGACGAGAACGCCTCTTTGAGCGAGACCTCGTTCACGTTGTCGGTGGCGAAGTGCGTGAAGATGCAGGGCTCGACCCAGCCCTCGTTGTTGATGTGGATGTAGTGCTTGCCGGCGATGCAGCCCTTGACGTACGGTGCGTCGCCCCAGAAATCGACCGGGAACAGGGCCTTGGTGCTGCGCACGCGCTCGATGCCCTCGCGGAACTGGTTACGCTCAGACGGAGTGAGCATCAGGCTCATGTCGGGGTCGACACCGACCGGCATGTACAGGAAGTTCCAGGCGAGCATCGCGCCCTTGTCGACCATGAGGTCGGCAAACTCGTCGCTGACCAGCATCTGCCAGTTGCGGCGCGTCACGGTCGCCGAGTAGCCGAACACCATGCCGCGCTCACGCAGACCGTCCATGGTCGTCATGATCTGGTCGAAGATACCGGGGCCACGACGCGCGTCGGTGAGCTCGCGGCCGCCCTCGATGCTGAGCATCGGAGCGATGTTGCCCAGCGCGGCCAGGTGGTCGAGCGTCGCCTCGTCGAGCAGCGTACCGTTCGTGTAGACCTGGAAGTACACGTCGGGGTTGGCGGCGTAGAAGTCGAGCAGGTCCTCGCGGAAGAACGGCTCGCCGCCAAGGATCGTGATGAGGTAGACGCCCATCTCGTTGGCCTGGTCGACGATGCTCTGCAGCGTGTCGATGCCCATGTCGCTGTCGCGCGAGTACTCGCCGGCGAAGCAGCCTTCGCAGGTGAGGTTGCAGCGCATGGTCGGGCTGATCAGGATCGTGAAGGGCGTGGGCACGCCCTCGCGCTCGCTGAACTCCGAACGCTTGGCCGAGCCGCGCAGCATGGTGTTGATCACGAAACACTCGATGAAGCGATCGCGAGCGCGCGGGCTCAGCTGGCCGACGACGTGCTTGGCGATGTTGAGCGCCGGGTGGTCGTCGATGATCTTGTCGCGCACGAAGTTGATCTCGCCCTTGTGCGCCTCGGGCGTGAGCTTCTCGGCCAGGTTGAACGCCTTGACGATCTTGCCCTTGTCGGCGGTCGTGGCAAGCTTCAAGATCTGGTTGATCGTCCGGCGCTGGACTGCGGTGTAGAGACCCTCGGTTGTACTCATCGTGTCGCCCCTCCCCTGTTCAGTTCCTCGAGCCTCGCGCCCCATCATACCAATGAAGCAGCGCTTCTCCGAACCGTTGCGAGTCCCAGGAGCCTCAGTACGCCACCCGGCAGCGTCGACGGCACGTCGGCTGCGCGCTGCCGGCAGGCCGCCGGTACGTTGCCGCAGCGGCTACGCATTCTTGGTCCTCAGACTCTTCAGGAAGCGCCCGAGCTGTCGATAGACGAATTGACAAGGGCAAACCTGCCGCGAGGCAGGGACGCAAAGCCAGAGGTCTTGAGGTGATCAAGATAGCTCGGTTGCCGAAAGCGAGAGCCCCGAAGGCTCACACCACACTCCCCTCCCCGCCTCGGCCTGCGTCCACCCTTCGTCGCCGGCATAAGACCTGACGATCGGGACAGCCGGCGTCCCGGTCGTCGGTGCGCTACGGAGGCGGTGCGATGAAAGCCAGATACCTCGTGATGGTGGCGGCCTTGCTGCTCGCCATCAGTCTCGCCTGGGGCGGGACGGCATGGGCCGACCAGGGGAGCGCTCAGGTCGACCCGAGCGTCCTCACCGAGCTCGACGCCGCGGGCGGCGGCAGCGTCCCCGTCATCGTCTATGCCACGCCGGGCCACCTGGCCGACCTCACCGCCGAGCTCGGTCCCGCGACCGTCGACGACTCGCTCAGCCTGATCGGCGCGGTCTCGGCCGACGTCACCTCCGACACGGTCGACGACATCGCGGCGCTGCCCTACGTCGACTACGTCGCCGCCGACGTGCCGACCTTCGGCACCGACTACCAGCAGAGTCTCGACGTCACCAACGCGACCATCGGGCTCGGCCGCATCACGCCGCCCACCGCGGACGGCTTCGACGGCACCGGTGTCGGCGTGGCCGTGCTCGACAGCGGCAGCGCCGACGTGCGTGACCTGCAGGATGCGAGCGGGCAGACGCGCGTCGTTGCCTTCGTCGATTTCGTCAATCATCGCCGGCACCTGTACGACGATGGCGGCCATGGCACGTTCGTCGATGGGCTGATCGCCGGCAACGGTGCCAGCTCGCTGCCCGTGGACCAGGGCGGCCGGGCCACGACGCAGTACCGCGGCGTGGCGCCCAACGCTGACATCGTCTCCCTCAAGGTCCTGGACAGCCACGGCCAGGGACGCGCGTCGTCGCTGATCGCGGCCATCGCCTGGGCGATCGCGCACCGCCACCAGTACGACATCCGCGTGATGAACATCTCGGTCGAGGGCGACGTGACGGCGCCGGCCGCCTACGACCCGCTCGACCGCGCCGTCGACGCGGCCTGGCGGGCCGGCATCGTCGTCGTCTGCGCCGCCGGCAACGAGGGCGCCTTCGGCCAGGGTGGCATCCTGTCGCCCGGCAACGACCCGTACGCCATCACCGTGGGCGCCTCCGACACCCAGCAGACCGCGGCCACGAAGGACGACGCGGTGTGCGACTACAGCTCCGTCGGCCCGACGCTCTACGACGAGTACGCAAAGCCCGACCTCGTCGCCCCGGGTAACCACCTCGTCTCGCTGCGCGCGCCCTGGAGCTGGGTCGATGTCACCTACCCGCAGACGCGTGTGGCCGTCTCGACCTACGTGCCCGGCGCCCCGAGCTGGCTGCCCAGCTCATACGCCGTGATGTCGGGCACGAGCGCCTCGGCGCCGGTCGTGGCCGGCGCGGTCGCCCTCATGGTCCAGAAGGATCCGGACCTGACGCCGGGAGACGTCAAGCTGCGCCTCATGGACAGCGCCCACCCGCTCAGGGGCGCCAGCAGCTACGCCGAAGGCGCCGGTGAGCTCGACGTCGCCGCGGCCCTCGACGACCCGGCGACCACCGGCGGCTACGACCTCTCGGCCAAGCTCGGGAACGGCAGCACCATCCTGCCGCCCGACGTGCTGCTGCAGTGGCAGAAGTACGCCTGGTCGAAATATGCATGGTCCAAGTACGCGTGGTCGAAGTATGCATGGTCGAAGTACGCGTGGTCGAAGTACGCGTGGTCGAAATACGCATGGTCAAAGTACGCATGGTCGGTCGTGATCAACGGGCAGTGACCCAGGAGCACGCACACCAGGGCAGGCCTGTGACGGCCGCGCGTCCGCGCGCGGCCGTCACGCTCTATGTAGCCCTGACGCTGCTGGCCGCCGCCGCCTGCTCACTCGCGGCCTACAGCATGCACCACGAGGTCGAGCTCGGCGGCCTCATCGCCTTCATCGCCCTCTCGACTGTGACCGACCTGCGCGAGGTGCGCCTGCCGGTGATCGGCCACGTCACCCTGTCGTTCGTGCCGGTGCTCGCGGCGCTCATCGTGTTCGGGCTCTGGCCGGCGATCCTCGTCGCCACGGCCTCGGGCCTCGCCACCGTAACGGTCACACGCGATCCCAAGAAGGTCGTGTTCAACGTCGGCGACTACGTCGTCTCCACCTTCGTGGCCGGTCTCTTCTACCTTGCCTTCGTGCCGGCCGGCCCGACCTTCGTGCAGACCGTGCTGCCCGCTTTCGCCGCCACCGGTGCCGACTTCCTCGTGAACACCGTGGTGCTGGCCGGCGTGATCGCCCTGGCGAGCGGTGGCCGGCCCTGGTCGATCTGGCACGAGAACTACCAGTGGGGCCTGCCGAGCTACATGACCGGCGCGACCCTCAGCCTGCTGCTCGCCTGGCTCTACCTGTGGCTCGGACTGCCGGGCCTCGTGCTCGGCGTGCCGCCGCTGTTCCTGATCTGGTACTCCTACGACGTCTACGCCGGCCGTCTGCGCGACCGCGCCACGCACTCGAGCGAGGTCGCCTCGTTTCGTGACGAGCTCGCCGCGGCAGTCCGCTCGCAGGACGAGCTGCGAGCTGTGCAGCGCCGGGTGGCGAACGAGATCGAACGTGCGCGCGGGATCCAGGCCGACCTGCTGCCCCGCCAGGCCCCCGAGGTGCCCGGGCTCGAGCTCGCCCACCGCATCGAGTTCATGACCGAGATGGGCGGCGACTACTTCGACTTCGTGCCGCTGGCCGACGGCCGCCTGGGCCTCATCTGCGGCGACGTCATGGGCAAGGGGCTGTCGGCCGCGCTGATCATGACCATGGCTCGCAGCCTGATCCTCTCCGCGGCCCGCGACGGCCGGAGTCCGGGCGAGGTCCTGCGTGAGGTGAACGAGTCGCTCACCCGCGACCTCGCCGGCCAGTCGGCGCCCTCGTTTCTGACCCTCGCCTACGCCATCTACTCGCCCGACGAACGCGCCCTCCTCGTGGCCAACGGCGGCCACAACCCGCTGCTCGTCTTCGGTCCGGGCGGCCCGCGCGAGTTCCCGTCGCGCGGCAGCATGCTGGGTGTGCGCGCCGACCTCGAGTTCCCCGAGGACCGCGTGGTCCTCGAGCCAGGCGACACCTTCGCGCTCTTCACCGACGGCCTCACCGAGGCTCGCAACGAGGCGCGCGAGCTGTTCGGCTCGCAGCGCCTGATCGCCGCCCTGCACGGCGCCGAGGGCACGCCGGCCGACGGCGCCCTGGCCGCCGCCTGGCAGGCCGTGAGCGACTTCCGCGACGGCGCCCCGCCGAGCGACGACGCCACGCTCCTGCTCGGTCGCGTGCTTCCCATCGAGGATCGCTAGATTCCGCCGATACAGGAACTGACGATGAACGCAGCGCCGACAGGAAACCCCCCGACCTTGCAGGTCATGCGCTACGACGCCCGCCGCGGCACGCTCGACGTCATCGTCGGCGAACGCGGGGGGCTGCCCCGCGAGGTCCTCGCCCGGCGCGCCGCCGAGGCCATGCGGGCGCGCAGCTTCATCTGCCACACGGTCGACGACGATGCCCTGCTGGGCGCCGACGAGATCTGCTTCATCCCGCGCGCCGACCGCTGCGAGATCGTGAGCATCCACACCAACGGCTGGCGCCGCCACCACGGCGATCATCGCCGCAGCCTCGTCGAGATCCTGAACGACCTGGCCGCGGCGGTGGCCCGGGGCACGCTCTCGTTCCTGGACGACGCGGAACTCGCCGCCGTCTCCGCCGAGGGTCGCGAGATCTTCGCCTGCACGATCGAAGACACCACCTCGCTGGCCGGCGCACGCGCCGCCGTGGCGCAGGTCCTGGAGAACCAGCAGGTGGGCGACGACGCCCGCCGGCGCCTCGAGCTGTGCGTCTCAGAGGCGACCACCAACATGCTCGTCCACGGCGGCGGCGGCGGCACCATGCGCCTGCGCCTCGTCGAGGGCCTGTTGCGCGCCATCGTGGCCGATCGCGGCCCGGGCCTCAGCTTCATCAACTGGACCGACGAAGCGGGCGGCGCCAAACAACCCTCCATGGGCTACGGCTACAAGATCATTCTTGATAACCTTGAGCGCGTGCACCTGCACACCGGCGACGAGGGCACGACCCTCATCCTCGACCGGACGATCTAGCGAAGGGAACGCGGTACGATGCTCCACACGCGGGTCGAGACTGGCGACACGCCCGTCATCCACCTCGAGGGCGAGATCGACCTCGATTCGGTCGAGACGTTCCGCTGGGCCGTCACCGACGCCCTGCGCGGCGCGACCGAGGCGATCCTCGATTTCTCGCGAGTCACCTTCATCGACTCGTCGGGCACGGGGCTGCTGGTCCGCCTCTGCCTCGACTCCCAGGCCCAGGGGGTACAGCTGCGCCTGCGCGACATCCCCCCCGTGGTCGACGACGTGTTCAAGATGCTGAAGGTGCGCGCGCTCGTCGGCGAAGAAGCCTTCGTCGACTAGGCGCGCGACGAAGTCACGCCTGCCTGAGCGTCGACGACGTAGTCGCTCGACGGCCTAGGCGCGCGACGAAGTCACGCCTGCCTGAGCGGCGACGACGTAGTCGCTCGACGGCCTAGGCGCGCGACGAAGTCACGCTTGCCTGTGCGGCGAGGCGAGGCCGCGACGGCTTCAGGCCGGCAGGGTCGCCTCGCCCGGCCGCCAGTCGACCGGACAGAGCTCGCCCGTCTGCAGCGCCTGCAGCACGCGCAGCGTCTCCTCGGTGTTGCGCCCCACGTTGTTGTCGTGCACGACCATGTACCGCAAGAGGCCCTCGGGATCGACGATGAACGTGCCGCGCAGGGTGTGGCCTTCGTCGGCCAGCAGCACCCCGTACTCGCGGGCGACGTCGCGGGTCATGTCCGACAGCAGGGGGAAGCCCAGCTTGCCCAGCTCGTGCTCGCACCACGCCAGGTGGCTGTACTTGCTGTCGACGCTCGTGCCGAACACCTTTGCCCCGAGCTGCTCGAACTCGTCGCGGCGCTGGGCGAAGCCGCGGATCTCGGTCGGGCAGACGAACGTGAAATCGAGAGGATAGAAAAAGAGCACCACCCAGCTGCCGCGCTGCTCGGCGAGGCTGACCTGTACGAACTCGCCGTCGAGCACGCCGTCGAGGGTGAAGTCGGGGGCGGGTTGTCCTACCTGGATCATGCGAGGCGCTCCTTCGTCGGCCGGTCGTTCGCCACGGGCGTACGCGTTCGGGCCCAGCCTACCCCCCGCGCCCCGGTCCCAAGCCGGGGAGGCGGTGAAGCCGCGGACGGACGCGCCGTGCGGGCGACGGCCGGATCGCTCAGGCCGCCCTGCGAAGGTCAGCGCGACAGTCGGTGGCCGCGCACCGATCGTCGAGAAACACCCGGTAGCTTTCGAGGTCGTGCTTGAGACGCTCGCGGATGATGGCCGGCTCGACCGCGCCATCGCCCGACCGGTACTGCAGCTCGACGGTCACGGTGACCCGCTGGTCGTCGGCCCGTGAGAAGGTCACTGTGCCTTTCTCGACCCTGCTCTCGTCGACCCACCAGCGCGAGTCGCGCGGACTCCTCGGCCGGCCGTCCGACTGTGAGCGAAACACGAACTCGTCCCAGACGCGCCCCGCGAAGCGGGCCGGCACGTCGGTCCGAATGGATTCACTGATCGTCTCCATCGCCGCTTCCTCCTCTACCGCGATTCACCACCACTGTCCCAGGCAGTCGCCTCCTTGAAACGTCCCCCGACGGCATCGCCGCGCCATCCGCTGCGCGTCACGGTTAGTCCGGCCGCCGAATCGGTACCTTCACCTCATGGCGGCCGCCCACGCCCACGAGCTCAACGCCCACGGCATGCTCGCCGAGGCCCACGACATCGTCGATGCGGCCCGTGCCCGCGGCATCGTCCTGCGCCTGGTGGGCGGCCTCGCCGTTCGCGAACATTGCCGTGACGCCACCTTCTGCGAGCGCCCCATCCGCGACATCGACCTGGTCACGGTGCGACGATCGTCGAGGGCGGTGACCAACCTGCTCACCGGTCTCGGCTGGACGGAGAACCGCCAGGTGGCGATGGCCAGCGGCGGCCGCAAGCGCCAGTTCTTCCGGCGCTGCCGCCACCCGGTCGGCAGCGGCCGCGTCCACGACGACGACCGTATCGACCTGTACCTCGATGCCTTCCAGCTTCACCACAGGGTCGATCTGCGCAGCCGGCTCGAGCTCGAGTCCTACACCGTCTCGACGAGCGACGTGCTGCTCGTCAAGCTGCAGCGCACCGAGGCCAACCACGACGACGTGCGTGACATGGTGACCGTGATCAAGGACGCGCTCGCGATCGGCGAGGACGACGCGTCCGGCGTCGTCAACAGGCGCTACCTCGCGCGCCTCTGCGCGTCCGACTGGGGCCTGAGTCACGATGTGAGCCGTAATCTCGCGCGCTGCCGCGCCGCGATCGCCGAGAGGGGCGCCGACGATCCCGCTGTGGGCAGCGTCGGGGCGCGCCTCGATGCCCTGCAACAGGCCATCGACGAGCAGCCCAAGGATTGGCGCTGGCGGTTGCGCGCCGCGCTCGGCGAACGTTTCGCCTGGCACGAGCCGGTCGACGACGTCGAGGCCGTCTACTTCGCCCCCGGCGAGCGGCCGTAACGCCACACCTGCGCACTCACGGCCCCGGTCGACCGGAGACCCGCCGGACCGAGGCCCGAAGCCCGCCGACTCACCCTGCGGCGGCCTGTTGCGCCACACGACAGGCGCGACGATACTGGGAACCGCTGCAAGTCAACGCATCTCGTCGCCACGAGCCGGGGGGTCGGGTGAGGTCGGCAGTGCGCACGTGGCGCCATACCGGCGCCGAGACGAACGATACGCAGGGACCCGCCCAGGGCGGGCCTGCGGCGCCCAGGGCGGCTCTTCGTCAGCCTCAGCGTCTCATGCGCAGCGTGCTCGGCCCCGTCGACATCGCCGGATCGACCATGGCCAACATCGCGCCGGCCATGAGCTTCTTCTTCGGCTTCGGCTTCCTCGCACTGACCGCCGGCATCGCCTCGCCCCTTACCATCATCGCGGCCGGCGTGGCCATCGCCTTCCTCGCCAACACGCTGGCCCAGTTCTCGCGAGCGCACCCCTCGACCGGGTCCTTCATCACCTTCATCGGCAAGGCCTTCGGCCCGACCAGCGCGATCGCCACGGCGGTGATCCTGATCACCGGCTACGTCATCGCGATCACCTCGGTGCTCGTGATGTCGGGCGGGTTCACGGCGATCTTCCTGAACCGCTACCTGCCCGCCTTGCCCACCTCGAGCTGGCCCTGGTTCATGGTCGTCTTCATCAGCCTGGCGGCGTTCCTCATGGTGCGCGGCATCCACATCTCGACACGCTGGGCCGGCGTCTTCTTCGCCTTCGAGATCATCGTGCTCGTGGTCGTGACGATCAGCGCCCTCGTCCACCACGCCGGCCACCTCACCCTGCATCCTTTCGAGCCGCGCTACCTGTCGAACGGCTTCAAGGGCCTGGGGCTCGGGTTCCCCCTGGCCGTCTACCTGTTCATCGGCTGGGAGAACTCCGCGACGCTCGCCGAGGAGACCGAGAACCCGCGGCGCAACGTGCCGCGCGCCCTCTTTGCGAGCGTCGCCCTCATGATGGTGAGCTACGTGCTGTTCGCCTACGCCACGGTCGAAGGGTTCGGCGAGAACGTCGCCGCCCTCACGGCGTCGCCGATCCCGTTCATCACCGTGGCCGACAATGTGCTCGGCGTCCTTGCCTTCTTCGCCTACCTGGCCGGCGTCACCTCGACACTCGCCTGCCTGATCGCGGCCGTGAACTCCCAGTCACGGCTGCTCTTCAACGCCGGCCGCGAGGGCCTGCTGCCCGCGTGGCTGGGCCGGGTCTACGCGCGCCGCCAGACGCCGGTGAACGCTCTGTTGACGTTCATCGGCATCGGCTTCGTGCTCGTGTTCGCGTGGTCGGTCGGTCGGCACCTCGACCCCGTGACCCTCTTTGCCGAGGCCTCGACGCTCGGCACGATCCTCGTGCTCGTGGTCTACTTCGTGGCCAACCTCGCGCTGCCTGTGTTCTACCGCAAGCACTATCCCGACCAGCTCTCGCCGCTCAAGCACGTCGTCATCCCGATCGTCGGGGCCGCGCTGATCGCCCTGCCGATCTACGAGCTCGTCAAGCCGGGCCAGGAGCCGCCCTACGACCGCTTCCCGCTCATCGCCCTGGCCGTCATCGTGGTCGCCGGCGCCTACGCGGTGCTGCTGAACTCACGCGACAAGACGCTCGCCGATCGCGTCGGGTCGCTCGTCGCCGACGATCCGGCCGACGGCAAGTTCGCCCGCTTCTTCGACGAGGAAGAGGACCCGCTTCACCGTCTCCAGCGGGTGACCGCCTGCCTGAACCAGGACCGCGACGTGAAGGCCGTCGTGCAGGAGGCGCTGCCCATCGTGGCCGACGCCCTGGGCGCCGCGTCGGCCGCGGTGTTCGTGATCAAGCCGGGCGGCGCGAGCGAGGCCCTCGCCGTGTGCGGCGAGACGCGGCGCGGGTTTCCCTACCCGTCTCTCGACCTCGGCGATCCCCTGCTGCGGCGCATGGCCAGGCGACCGCGGATCCTCGAGACCAGCGACTGCGCCCGCCTGCAGCCGGGGCTGCTGGCCGTGCTCAGCCCCGAGACGGCGCGTCTCGTCGCGGCGCCCCAGGCGGCGGGGGCCGAGCTCGACGCCCTGCTGGTGATCGGCCGCCGCTCCCCGGAGCCGCTCTCGGCGCGCGAGGCGCAGTTCCTCGAGATCGTCTCCGAGACGATGGGCCTCGCGATCCGCAGCCGCCTGCTGGCCACCGAATCGCGGCACGCGGCGGCCGTGCTGCAGACCGCGTACGCCGTGTCGCGGGCCATCACCCAGAGCCTCGACCTCGAGCTCACCTACCGCGAGATCGCCGCCAATGCCGCCCGCGTCGCGCGGGGCTCGCACTGCCTGCTGTTCGAGCTCGAGCGGGGCAGCGGCGACTACCTGGCGGTGGCCTCTTCCGACCCTGAGAGCGAAGACCTTCTGGGCACACGCGTACGGCTCGACGGCGCCCAGGATCCGGGCGCCGGCGGCGCCGGCGAGTTCGTGGTGCGCCGCGTCGTGGCCGAACCGCCCGACGCGCGATCGGTGAGCAAGTTCGGCCTCGGCGGCGCGCGCGACGCCCGACTCGCCGGCCTGTTCAACGCCGAATCGTCGCTGCTGGTCCCGCTCTTCGCCCAGCAGGAGCTCGTTGGCTCGCTGCTCGTCTATGCCGCCGGGCGCCGGCGGCGCTTCTCGGCGCTCGAGGTCGCCGAGCTCGGCAGCGTCGGCGAACAGGCGGCGATCGCCATCCACAACGCCCAGCTCTACCGCAACCTGGCCGAGAGCCAGGCGAGCATCGAGAGGCTGCTCGCCCGGCTCACCCGCATCCGCGACCAGGAGCGCCAGGCGCTCGCGCGCGTCGTGCACGACGACATCGTGCAGTCGATCGTGGGCGCCATCTACCGCTTCGACGACGTGCGCGACGCCGTGACCGGCGACCAGGCGGGCGCGTTCGACCAGGCCGTCGCCGGCCTGCGGCGCACGGTCGACGACGCCCGCCGCGTCATCTGGGAGCTGCGACCGCCGGCCATCGACGGCCTGGGCCTGCCCGCGGCGCTGCGCTCGCTGGCCGACCGGGCCGGCGAAGACCAGGCGGCCGTCGACGTGTCGATCGAAGGCGACGCCGATCTGAGCGACGCGGTCACGACCGGGCTCTACAAGATCGCCCGCGAGGCACTGATGAACGCCCTGCACCATGCCGACGCCCGGCGCATCGGCATCAGCCTCGTGCCCGCGACCCGCGGTGAGCACAGGAGCGCATGCCTGCTGATCGAAGACGACGGTATCGGGTTTGCCGTCGACGACCGTCCCGAGGGCGGTCACTACGGGACGGTGATGATGGAGGAGCAGGCGACACTCATCGGCGCGGCTTTGACGATCGACTCGCGACCCGGACGCGGCACCCGGGTCGAGGTCGTCGTGCCGCTCGTGCCCAGCGAGGTGGTGGCGACGTGACGGCCCCGGCGAGCCCCCGGACGCGCATCGTGATCGTCGACGACCATGCCGTCGTGCGTGAAGGCCTCGAGCGCATCATGGCCAAGTGCCCCGACGTCGAGCTGGTCGGCTCGGCGGCGAGCGGCGAGGAGGCCCTCGAGCTCGTAGCCGCCCTCCAGCCCGATCTCATGCTGCTCGACCTCTCGCTGCCCGGCATGCACGGCCTCGAGGTGCTGGCCGCCCTGCAGCGCACGGCGCGGCCGCCGCGCGTCGTGGTGCTCACGGTGCACGACGACGACGACATCGTGCTCGGCGCCGTGCGTGGCGGCGCTCAGGGGTACGTGCTCAAGAACGCGACCCGCGACGAGCTCGTGGCCGCCGTGCGCCGGGTGGCGGCCGGCGGCCAGTCGTTCGACGAGGTCGTGGTCCGTGCCCTGCTGCGCGGCGACCAGCACCAGCTCCTCGCCAGCCTGCTGACCCCGCGGGAGCTCGAGATCCTGCGCCTGGTGGCCGCCGGCCAGACCAACAAGGAGATCGCCGCGCAGCTCTTCATCAGCTCCGACACCGTCAAGGGCCATCTCGAGACGATCTATCGCAAGCTGGGCGTCTCCGACCGCGCTCACGCCGTCGCAGTCGCCATCCGCAACGGCCTCGTGACCTGACCCCCCCGAACGGCCCACGGCCCCTCGGGCCGATCGGGGCCGCGATCCCACCCGTTCGGCGCCCCTGGAACGTTCGTTTGTGGCGCTGCCGCACGCCGCGGCGTGCCCTAGAGTCGAGCCGACCGGCCGGCGACGCGCCACGAGGGGGGTGCCTCACAGCAAAGCGAACGCACGTTCGTACGAGCGGTGCGTCTGCCACTTCAGCGCGTGACGCGCCGCACCGACACCGCGACGGGATCAGGGGGATCTATGCCTGAAGAACTTGCGTATGCCCGCAAGGCCAGTGGACTGGTGCGCGGGCTCTCGTTCTGGGACGTGCTGGGGATAGGCCTGGCCTTCCTCACACCCATCTACGCGATCTGGTACGTCATCGGCTTCAGCCTCTCGGTGTACCCGCGAGCCCAGCTCGTGATCGCCATCGTCATCTCAATCTGCACCATCGTCTGGGCAAGCCCCATTGTCTGGGGCGTCCTGGGCGGCACCATGCCACGAAGCGGCGGTGAGTACGTGTATAACTCGCGCATCATCACGCCGGCGGTCGCCCTGGGGGCCAGCTTCGCGGCCATCCTTGCCCAGTTCTACTGGAACCTCTTCAACGCCAGCCTGGTGGCATCTCCCTCGCTCGCCATGCTGGGCCAGTACCTGGGCTGGACCAGCTTCACCAACTACGTGACCAGCAAGGCCGGCGCCACCACCATCTCGATTGTCGGCATCGGGATCGCCTTCCTCATCGTGGCCTTCGGCATGAAGTTCTTCCACCGCATCTCGATCTACGTGGTCGGCATCATCATCGGTGGCGTGGTGATCCTCAACCTCGTGTTGACCTTCCAGTCGCACGCGGGCTTCGTGAACAGCTGGAACGCGCAGGCCATCAAGTATCACTCGGTGTCCTACCAGGCTTTCACCGCCGCGGCCAGCAAGAGCGCCGGCTACATCATGCCCCACACCTGGAACTGGGCCGACACCTTCGGCGCCACCGCCGGCGTGTTCATGCTCGTCATCTGGGCCTTCGGCATCGCCTATGTAGGCGGCGAGGTGAAGCGCCCCGACAAGACCGTCATGATGGCGCAGTGGGCGGCCGTGCTGGCGCCCACCATCCTGTGCCTCTGGGCGGTCGTCGCCCTCAGCCACCTCGTTGGCTTCAGCTTCCTGCGGGCGGTCGCCTACCAGGACTTCCATGTGGCCTACGGAGCGACGCCGACGGCGGGCTACAACCTGCCCTACTCGACGAGCTACATGTCGATGGTCTACATCGCCGCCAAGGCGAACCCGGTCATCGCGATCGTGGCCGCCGTCACCTTCCTGGTGAACGTGATCTGGCTGCTCACCGTGGCTCTGATCATGTGCCAGCGCGCCATGTTCGCCTGGGGCATGGACCGCATGGGGCCGCGCTGGTTCACGAGCATCAACCACCGCTTCGCCTCACCGATCGGCATGTACGCTCTCGTGGCCGGCATCTCGGCCTTCATGTCGATCGCCTACTGGTACCTGTTCCCAAGCATCGCGTCGGGACTCGTGGCCACCGGCATGCAGCTCGTGTCCGTCTTTGCCGTGACGGCGATCGCGGCGATCCTGCTGCCCTACCGCAAGAAGGTCGCCCACATCTGGGACGCCTCACCGTACAGGAGGTGGAAGTTCCTCGGTGTGCCGGTGCTCACCTACGCCGGGGTCGTCTATCTGGGCTACGTCGTGGCTCTCATCTACTTCGCCTTCTTCGATCCAAAGACGCGGGAGCTCGGCTTCGCGTACACCCACAAGGCGCTGTATCTCATGGTCGGCGCCTGGGCGGCCGGCATCATCTGGTACTACGCCTGGAGGTACAAGAGCACCAGGGCCGGGGTCGACGTGGCCCACATGACCTACGGGGAGCTGCCGCCCGAGTAAGGCGCCGGCTTTCCGGGCTGCCGCGCCTGCGGGCGCGGCGAGCGGCCCGGGCGGGGCGGTCGGGCGGATGCAGCCG